>JAFRXC010000064.1 GCA_017437825.1 Bacteroidales bacterium | reverse complement strand
TCGGCGTCAAGCCTGCTTTTGTTGCGCTTTGAAGGCCCCAGTCTGAACTGTCTAACTGAATAGGAAAAGCTAAATAATGCCCTGCTCCAGCATGGCGGTGGCGACCTTCATGAAGCCCGCGATGTTGGCGCCTTTCACGTAGTCGACGCTGCCGTCAGGCTGCTGGCCAAACTGAACGCACTGTGAATGGATGGAGGCCATTATGAAGTGAAGCCTTTCGTCCACTTCCTTGGCGCCCCAGCTGATATGCGAAGCATTCTGGGTCATCTCGAGACCGGATGTTGCAACTCCACCGGCATTGACAGCCTTTCCAGGAGCGAACATTACACCATTGTTCTGGAAATAGTGGATGGCGCCAGGCTCGCAGCCCATATTGGAAACCTCGCAGCAGCACCAGGTGCCGTTAGCCTTGAGTTCCTTTGCATCTTCCTCAGAAAGCTCGTTCTGGAAAGCGCAAGGCAGAGCGATGTCGCACTTCACGCTCCAGGCCTTCTTGCCGGGAGTGAAGAAAGCCTTGCCCGGGAAGCGGGTGGCCATATCTTCAACCTTGTCACGGTTGGAAGCCCTCATCACAAGCATATAGTCAATCATCTCCGGAGTGATGCCGTCAGGAATCTCGCAGACGCCGTCAGGACCAGAAAGCGCAACAACCTTGGCTCCAAGTTCGAGAGCCTTCTTGCTGGCGCCCCAGGCTACATTTCCGAAACCGGATACCGCAATCGTGCAGCCCTTGATGTCCTTTCCAATCCTGTGGAGCATGTTCTGCGTGAAATACAGAGCGCCGAATCCAGTGGCCTCAGGACGAAGCACGGAGCCGCCCCAGGTAGAGCCCTTTCCGGTAAGCACGCCGGTGTTGTACTGACGAGCAAGCTTCTTATACTGTCCGTACATATAACCTATCTCACGTCCACCTACGCCTACGTCACCTGCAGGAATGTCCTGGTCAGGGCCTATGCACTGCCAGAGTTCCTGCATGAAAGCCTGGCAGAAACGCATGATTTCCTCGTCGCTCTTTCCATTGGGGCTGAAATCGGAACCTCCCTTTGCTCCGCCCATAGGAAGGGTGGTCAGGGCGTTCTTGAAAGTCTGCTCGAATCCGAGGAACTTGAGCATTGAAGGGGTGACGGCCCTGTGGAAACGCAAACCGCCCTTGTAAGGGCCGATGGCGCTGTTGAACTGTACGCGGTAGCCAGTGTTGGTCTGAACCTCACCGCGGTCGTCAACCCAAGTTACACGGAAGGTGAAGATACGGTCAGGTTCCACCATCCTTTCTACTATCTTGGCTTTTTCGAATTCCGGATGCTGGTTATAGATGTCTTCGATTGATTCCAGCACCTCCTGCACGGCCTGAAGGTACTCCTTCTCTCCAGGATACTTGGCCGACAGTTTTGCCATTAAATCTGTGGTTTTCATAATTATGTGGTTTTCTTTTCTTTATTTGACTTCCCAGGTAGATCCGCTGTGAAGCAGGTCATACACTGTATGGATCTTGGATTTTTCTGACACTTCGTTCACCTGCTCGGTCATCCTCTGGTCATAGGTCCTGTCCTTTACGTCGCGGATTACTCCCAATGCGACAGGCAGCCCCGGACCCTTCATCTCAGCCAGCATCATATGGATTCCCATATTGTCAGTATGAGCGTCGTGGGTAAGGATATCGTCGATGGTAAAGCCGTCCTCCCCTATCGTGACGGCCTTGAGGCCCATGTTGAACAGCACCAGACCTTTGTTCTTCTCTTTGCCGAAAAGCATCTTCTGGCCGTGGCGGAGCACTATGGTACGGTCTGCGCGGACGGCAGGGTCAGACAGGTTCTTATGGGCGCCGTCATTGAAGATGACGCAGTTGGTGAGCATTTCCACTACTGATGTGCCGTCGTGGAGAGCGGCAGCGGTCATAATCTCTTCGTTGAGGGCGAGGTCCACATCCAGACTGCGGGCGAAGAAGGTTCCCTTGGAACCGAGAACGAGGCTTCCAGGGTTGAAAGGCTGTTCGATGGTTCCGTAAGGGGACGTCTTGGTAATGGCACCCAGCTTGGAAGTAGGAGAATACTGTCCCTTGGTAAGGCCGTATATCTGGTTGTTGAACAGGATCACGTTGATATCTATGTTCCTTCGGATGGCGTGGATGAAATGGTTTCCTCCAATTGCCAGGGCGTCTCCGTCACCGCAGGCCTGCCATACGGTAAGCCTGGGGTTGGCCACTTTTATACCCGTAGAAATAGCAGTGGCTCGGCCGTGGATGCTGTGGAATCCGTAAGTATCCATATAATATGGAAGACGTGAGGAACAGCCTATTCCGGAAACTACCACGTAGCGTTCCTTCTCATAGTTCAGCGCCTCGCTCACTTTGGGCATGGTGCGCTGTATGGCGGCCAGCACGGCGTGGTCCCCGCAACCCGGGCACCAGCGGACTTCCTGGTCGTTCTTGAAATCTTTGGCAGTAAGGACAGGCATTACAGATATTGTTTTATGGCCTCGGTCAGTTCGCTCACGAGGAACGGCTGGCCCTGGACCTTGTTAAACTTTTCAAAACAGAATTCCGGGAACTTGGAGCGGAGGTAATCGGCAAACTGGCCGCAGTTAAGCTCGCATACAAGCACTTTCTCGAATGAGGAGAATATCTCGCGGGTGTTCTTCGGCAGCGGGTTGATGAAGTCGAAATGGGTGTAAGAAACCTTATATCCGGCATCCCTGAGGTCGTGGAAAGCACTGGCTATATGACCGTAGGTGCCTCCCCAGCCAACTACCAGGAGCTTGCCGCTCTGCTCACCCTGGACGTGCAGAAGAGGAACGTCCTCGGCAATTCGGGCGACCTTCTCCGCTCTCTCCGCCACCATCGTGGCGTGGTTGAGAGGATCGTTGGAAAGCACTCCCTGATGGTTCTTCTCCAGACCGCCCTTGCGGTGCTCCCAGCCTTTCATTCCGGGGAGGGCCCAGCGTGGAACAAGGGTCTGCGGGTCTCTCTCGAAAGGTTGGAACTTCTGTCCCGGCTCAAGTTCGCCGCTGACAAGCGGAGGCACTATGTCGGGATACTCGTTCAGGTCAGGGATGAGCCACGGCTCGCTGCCGTTCCCAAGGAAGCCCTCGGAAAGAAGGATGACAGGAGTCATATGCTCCAGCGCGAACTTGCAGGCCATATACGCTGCGTAGAAACAGTTGGCCGGCGAATGAGCAGTCATAACGGGAATAGGGCACTCTCCGTTGCGTCCATACAGAGCCTGGTTGAGGTCAGTCTGCTCCGTCTTGGTAGGAAGACCTGTGGAAGGGCCTCCGCGCTGCACGTCGACAATGACCAGAGGCAGCTCCGTCATCACGGCGAGGCCCAAAGCCTCGGACTTGAGCGAGAGGCCGGGACCGGAGGTGGTGGTTACTGCCAGGTCTCCAGCGAAAGCGGCGCCTATGGACGTGCATATCGCAGATATTTCGTCCTCAGCCTGGAAGGTCTTGGCTCCAAGGTTCTTGTGGATGGCCAGTTCTTCGAGGATGGCGGTGGCTGGAGTGATAGGGTAAGAACCACAGAAGAGCGGGCGGCCGGATTTCTCCGCTGCCGCAAGAAGGCCCCAGGCTACCGCCTGGTTACCGGTGATGTTCCTGTAGGTGCCTTTCCTGGCCGCCTTTACAGGTTCGATAGTGTAAGTGTTAGGTATTGCCTGGACATTTGCAGAATAATAGTACCCGTCATTCAGGACTTTCTTGTTGGGAGCGATCATCTCAGGATGCTTCTTTGAGAACTTCTTCTCAAGATACTGGTAGATTGCTTCCAGGGGGCGGTTGAAGATATAGCAGGCTATTCCCAAGGTGAACATGTTCTTGCACTTGAGAATGGACTTCATATCCATTCCGCTGTCCTTTAGACTCTCCTTTGTCATTGTGGTGATGGGGGCTGTGATTATGGTCCTGTCCTCCACTCCCAACTCAACGAAAGGATCGTCAGTGACGAATCCGGCCTTCTTCATACCAGCCTGGTCGAATGCGTCGGCATCCACCAGGATCATGGCGTGGCGCTTGCACCACTTGGCGTTGGCCTTAAGGGCGGCGGGATTCATAGCCACTAGCATATCACAAAAATCGCCCGGGGTGTTGACGTCAGAACTACCGATGTGAACCTGATAGCCCGACACTCCCGAGACGGTTCCGTGCGGCGCCCTTATTTCAGCCGGAAAATCCGGGAAAGTTGAGAGGGCGTTGCCATAAATGGCAGACATATCTGCAAAAAGGGACCCCGTGAGCTGCATACCATCCCCGGAGTCCCCTGCAAATCTAATCACAACATCTTCAGTATCAATTACTTTGTGTTGCATAGACTATATTTGGTTATTAAATTCTATTGCTGTGCCTGTGCCTGTGCCTGTTGCTGTGCGGCTAATGCCTCCAGGGTCTTGTCATCAGAGATATTCAAAGCCCTTCTGGCTTCCCTGGTAATGTTAGTACTCTGAGTCTCATCGATGTACAGGGCTGTACCCATATCGAAGACATAGATGTAACCACCTTGCTTTGCTATCTTGGTTACTGTCTCCTGGGCCTTCTGTACTATAGGAGCCATCAGTTCGTTCTGCTTGGCGGAGAGTTCCTGCTGGATGCTCTGCTCAAACTCCATGATGCGCTGCTGAACGTCATTTATCTCCTTCTCCTTGCTCTCGCGGATGGCCTGGGTCCAGGATGAAGACTTCTGCTGATACTCAGTTACTTTCTTCTGGTACTCGTCCATCATGCTCTGATAAACTTCCTGGGCCTCGTTCTGGGCGGCTGTCATTGTTGCGTTTGCCTGTTCGGCCTCAGGCATAAGATAAATAAGCTCGTTAAAGTTTACGTGAGCAAACTTCTGTGCGAAGGCTGCTGCTGAAACTAATGCCATTGCGGCGATCAAAACTAACTTTTTCATATTCTTAAATATTTATTTATTTCTAGAACTGTTGTCCAATCACAAAATGGAACTGGCTCTTTCCGTACTTGCTGTCGTCGAATCCCCATCCCCAGTCTACTCCGAGGAGTCCGATCATAGGAAGGAACACTCTGACTCCCACACCGGCCGACCTCTTGATCTGGAACGGACGGAAGTCCCTTATGTCCGCCCAGGCGTTTCCTCCTTCAAGGAAGAGGAGCGCAAAGATGGTGGACTGAGGCTGCAGTATGACAGGATACCTGAGTTCCACGGTAAACTTGTCGTATACGTTACCCGCATATGCATAACCCTGTGAGTTATATGCAGACGGTACATATGGTGTCAAAGAATAATTCTCGTATCCCCTCAGTGCGATCACCTCGGAACCGTATGTGCTGTATCCCGACATTCCGTCACCTCCCAGGAGGAAGCCTTCGAACGGTGAATACCCCAATTTGCGGTTATAATATCCGAGATATCCGAACTGCGCCCTGCTCATCAGCACCAGGTCTCCTATCAGCTTGGCATAAACCGTACCAGAAAGTTTCCACTTGTGATATTCCACCCATTTATATCGCTGCTGGGCAGTCTGGGCGTCATAATTAATGGATTCGGCATTCTTGCGCAGAAGCGAGTACGGAGGCGTCAGCTGGAGTGAAGCCACGAACTCTGATCCCTGGCGGGGATAGATCTGCTGGTCGGTGGAATTCCTTGAAAGGTTCAGGGAATAACTGAGGTTGTGAGAGATTCCGTCATCGAATATGAAGGAACCGGAATACCAGTTGGTGAGCTTATAAGTCTGCCAGCTGAGGCCGTTGTAAAGCACGAAGTAGTCGTCAGGCCACTTGAGGCGGGTTCCTATGCCGCCTGCAAATCCGAACACTTCCATCTGGCGGTCGTTGTTCAAGATGTTCCAAGCAAGGTATGAGTTGGTCTGCCTGGTGTAGTATAGCGACAGGCTGAGGGAAGTAGGCTTCTTGCCGAAGAGCCAGGGCTCTACGAAACTGGCGGTAAGGGCCGTATAATAGGTTCCGTTGGTCTGGAAACGGAATGCAAGGTTCTGTGCATCTCCAAGAGGCACGGGTCTCCAGGCTCCCTTCTCGAACATCCTCTGGGTTGAGAAGTTGTTGAAGCTTACTCCCACGGTGGCTACGAAGGTCCTTCCGCCCCATCCTCCTGAGAGTTCCAGCTGGCTGGAAGGTTTCTCCGTTACGTTGTACACTACGTCTACGGTATTGTTCAGAGGGTTGGGGACTATGGAGTAACCCTTGTTGGGGTCCATAATGGCTTCAGGGTCGAACTGGCCCAGAGAGGCGATTTCCCTGACGGACCTCTCGAACTGTGTCTGGGTGAAGAGGTATCCGGGACGGGTATATATCTGGCGGCGTACGACCTTCTCGTTGGTGAGGTCGTTACCGTTGATGACAACGTTGTTAATCGTGGCGGGCTTGCCCTCGGTGATGCGGAGCTCTACGTCTATGGAGTCTCCCTGGATGTTGAGCTCTACCGGGGTGATGTTGAAGAAGAGGTATCCGTTGTCCCTGTAAAGCTTGGAGATGTCGTAGTCGCTTTCCTTTCCTCCGCCGTAAAGACGTTTCTCCATTGTGACGATGTCATATACGTCACCCTTGGAGATATTCAGGATGGAATTGAGCTGTTCTGCCGAGTAGACGGAGTTTCCGGTCCAGGTGATGTCCCTGAAATAATACCTCTGTCCCTGGTCCAGGTACAGGTCGATTCCCAACTTCTTGGGCTCTATGTAGTAAATGGAGTCCTTGACGATGCGTGCGTCGCGGAATCCGGCTTCGTTCATAGCGCTTATGAGGCCGTTCTTGTCGTTGGGATATTCCTTTTCGTTGAATTTCTTGGAATGGAAGAAGTTGTACCACTTGCTGGACTTGGTCTTCTTCATCGACTTGGCCAGCTTGTACTCCGACACGTCGTCATTGCCGATGAAATTGATGTCCTTAACCCTGACTTTCTCGCCTTTTTCCACGGCGAAATTGACCCTGACGGCATTCTTTACTATGGAGTCCTTCTTGACTTCGGTATTCACAGAGGCATTCAGGAAACCTTTTTCTGAATAATAGCGCCTGATGATGTCCCTTGAAACCTGGTCTACATACTCGGAGTATGATCCTCCTCGCTTTAAATTGAGACGTTCCTGAAGGTCTTTCTTCTCAGATGTCTTGACTCCGGAGAATGTCCACTCAGATACCCTGGGACGCTCCTTGAGGTAGACTTTAAGATATACCGAATCCCTGTTTGAACTGAGGCTGTCCACCAGCAGTGCCACGTCCTCGAAATAATTCTGGGCCCAGAGCCTGTCCACTATGCTGTTGATCTCGTCTCCTGGAACGGTAACTTCCATTCCCTTGCTGAGTCCGGTCAACTGGATAATCTGCTGGGGGCTCACGGTAGCCAGGTCTCCGTCGACAGTCACGCCGCCGACAATCAATTTCCTAGGGTTATTGTAATCAACCTCATAGTCTGTCTGCTGGGCGAATGAGATCACGCAGATCAGAAACGCCAGGACAGATATTATTGGTCTTCTCAACTTCATTACAGGTCTTCTTGCAAATAAGAATACAAATATAACTCAATTATTTGACTTTACCATACCGACGGTCTCTCTTTGAGTACTCTTCGAGGGCTTTGTCAAATTCTTCCTCCCTGAAATCAGGCCACAGCGTATTGGTGAAATAAAGCTCGGAATAGGCTGCCTGCCAGAGCATGTAATTGCTGATACGCTGCTCTCCGGAGGTTCTGATAATCAGGTCCGGATCAGGTATACCGCTGGTAACCAAGTATTTCTCTATGTCCGTATCTCCAGCCTGGGCCATTCTGACGGCGGCCTGGGAAATATCCCATTTCCCGCTGTAACTCAGGAAAATAATGAGAGTCCTGTCATAATCCTTTGCGGTTGCTTTTTCAAGAGCGCCGATCGACTTCTGCAAGGCGGGGGAAAGCCTTGCCTTGTTGCCCAGTACAAGAAGACGGATCTTGTTCTTGAGCAGCTTCTCGCTCTCTTCCCTGATAGCCTTGGCCATCATTTCCATAAGGGCTCCGACTTCTTCCTTGGGGCGGTCCCAGTTTTCTTCCGAAAAAGCGAAAAGTGAAAGATACTTCACTCCTTTCTTGCCTGCTTCCTCTATGCAGGCGCGGACACTCTGGATTCCGTTCTGGTGTCCGTAGATGCGTTCCCTACCCTTCTCCCGGGCCCACCTGCCGTTACCATCCATGATGATGGACACGTGAACTGGGATTCTATTTTCTTCTTGCATAATCAGATTCAGTCTTCGTTGCGGACGTCTTCGCCCCAGAACAGCTTGGAACGGAGGGCGTCAATGAAATTGGATTGTTCCAACCGGACCAGTTTGAGCGAAAATTGTGCCACCGAAATATCTATATGAGCATCCTTGCCAATTATTTCGGTCCTGTTGTCCACAGTAAATGTAAGTTCAGGCTCCCTGCTTTGGAACTCGAGCCTTATCCTGGAACTCAAGGGCACTATGAGAGGCCTTACATTCAGGTTGTGGGGCGCGATAGGAGATATGATGAGCACCTGGCTCGACGGCATGCAGATAGGGCCTCCCACGCTGAGGGAATAACCGGTAGAACCGGCGCTGGTAGCCACCAGAAGGCCGTCCGCCCAGTATGTAGGGAGCTTGGTCCCGTCCACTGTCACGTCGACACCTATCAGCGTGGATCCCTTGCGGGAGATGGAGACCTCGTTCAAACCGGGAAGCCGGTCTTTTCCGTCTACCTTCACCGCCAGCATATGGCGGTCTTCTATCTTATACTTTCCGCTCAGCAGAGGCTCGGCAATGTTCTCAGGCTTGTTCTCCGAAAGGAAGCCCAGACGTCCCAGGTTCACGCCCATCACGGGGAGACCTGCCGCAACCGCAATCTGTGCGGCGGAAAGGAAGGTTCCGTCACCACCTATGCTCAGCAGCATATCCGTACCGGGGGTTATGTCCGAAGGGCTTGAAACACAGTACTGTTCGTGCTCTGAAAGACGGGCAGACAGGGCCGTCCACCTGTCCAGGTTCCGAAGCGGAGGATTAGCTATGTAAATTGCCAGTTTCATTGTGTATTTTGGACTTCAAAATTAATCAATATTTATAATAAATCCCTATTTTTGTGGCAGTTATTATGACAAGATTAAGCGTTAACATCAACAAGATTGCCACCATCAGGAACGCCCGTGGAGGCAATATGCCCGACGTGGAAAAAGCCGCCGTCGACTGCGAGCGTTTCGGCGCGGAAGGAATTACCGTCCACCCTCGTCCGGACCAGAGACACATCCGCTATGACGACGTATACGCCATCCGGCCGCTGATTACCACAGAATTCAACATAGAAGGCAACCCCATCCCCAGTTTCATAGATTTGGTATGCAAGGTGAAGCCAGACCAGGTGACCCTGGTGCCCGACGCGCACGATGTCATCACTTCCAATGCAGGATGGGACACAAGGGCTAACAAAGAGTTCCTCACCGAGGTTACGTCCACCTTCCACAAATATGGGATTCGCACCTCCATCTTCATAGATCCTGTTCCGGAAATGGCCATAGGTGCCGCCGAATGCGGAGCGGACAGGGTGGAGCTTTACACGGCGGGATATGCCCTCGACTATCCTGCTGGCAAGGAAATTGCGATAGCCCCTTACCTGGCTGCCGCCATAGCCGCAAGGGATTGCGGGCTGGGGCTCAACGCAGGTCACGACCTGAGCCTGGAAAACCTGGAATATTTTGTCAGGACAATCCCCTGGACGGACGAGGTTTCCATTGGTCACGCCATCATCTGCGACGCCCTGTATATGGGCCTGGAGAAAACTATTCAGGCGTATTTAGCCAAGATTAAGATTTTTTAAGTAACTTTGAAAACTTTTATTACGATTAATCAATTCTAAGTTAAATAATGAAAAAAACATCCCTAATCCTTAGCATCATCGCTTTGGCAGCTGTACTGGCACTGGGTCTGTTCCAGGCCGGTGTATTCAAGAAGAAGGCGGCTCCGGTTGCTGAAGAAACAACCACCGGCCCCCAGAAAGGCGCAATAGTATATTTCAACCTGGATAAGGTTATCCAGCAATACGATATGGCAAACGACCTGAGCAGTGTGGTCCAGACCAAGATCCAGAGCATCTCTCAGGAGCTGAACAGACGCCAGAACAGGCTTCAGAACGACGCCAACTCCTTCCAGGAGAAGATTAACAAAGGCCTTCTTACCAGTTCGGTAGCTGAAGTCCAGTATCAGAAACTGCAGCAGCAGGATCAGGAGTTCCAGCAGTACGCAGCACAGAAGCAGCAGGAGATGAACGAGGAGCAGTCCGTAATGCTCAACCAGATTGCTGACGCAATCAATACCTACATACAGAAATACAACGAGGTTAAGCAGTTCTCTATGATCATCTCCACTCAGGGCGACATCCTCGCCGCTCCGGTGGTTACCGCTGACCCAGAACTTGACATCACCGACGAACTTATCGCCGGACTCAACGAAGAGTACATCAAAACTAAGAACAATACCAAGTAATTGAAAAACTTTCGCCGCATACTGATTCTCATCCTGTGCCTGCTGCCTCTGGCAGTGCAGGCGCAGGATCAGCAGGGTCAGCAGGACAAAGACTATACTGTTCACACTGTTAAATGGTATGAGGACCTTAATTCCATAGCCAGGAACTACAATGTGGACCCTCAGGACATCATAGACCTGAACGGGCTCAAGAGCTCCATTCTGAAGAGCCGTCAGCAACTGAAGATTCCTCTGAAGAAAGCCAAGGACAAACTATCCGAAGCAGGACATGCGGTCAGGGACGCAGCGCAGCAGACAGCCGAGGTCCTGGACAGCGCCACAACCTCGTGGGGCGAATATCTGGGCCAGATTATCTCCAAGATTTTCAACAAGGAGACTGACACGGTTAACGCCACCCTGATACTGCCTTTCAACACTTCTTCCGGAATCAACGGCTCCAACTACGATTTCTACAGCGGTGTCCTGCTGGCAGTCAAAGATTTCTCGGACCAGGGAATAAACACCAACCTACAGGTATTCGACTTCCAGGGAAGCAGCAATCCTGCAAGTTACTCCGAACTCTCCAAGTCCGACATAATCCTGGGGCCTCTGTCCACCTCCAACATCACGGCGGTGCTGGATGACTGCGCGTGGAACCAGTATGTGATTTCGCCACTCGACTCCAGGGCAGCCGCCCTTGCAGAAGAGGGAAAGCACGTGATCCAGGCTCCCTCCTCAGCTGATTCCCAATTCGACGAGATTATTACCTGGATAAAGGAAGACTTCAAGTCCGGAGACAAGGTCATTCTTTTCACAGAGAACAACTCGGCCCAGACAGCCCTGGCCTCAAAGCTTGCCCAGTCCGGTCTCCAGTACTCCACTGTCAATTACGGCATCCTTCAGGGACGCAACATAGAATACAGCCTGCAGAACCAGATGACAAAGACCGGCTCCAACCACGTCGTGATCGCTTCCGACAAGGAAGCCTTTGTGAACGACGTCGTAAGGAACCTCAACCTGATGTCTTTCAGAGATTTCAAAGTCATCCTCTACGGTCCCTCGCGCATCCGCAATTTCGAGACCATAGACGTCGAGAATCTCCACAACACCCATCTGCACCTCTGTTCTTCGTATTTCGTAGATTATGACGACCCCGCCGTCAAGAATTTCCTGATGACCTACAGGGCTCTCTTCAACGCAGAGCCTACCGCATATTCATTCCAGGGATATGACACGGCAAAGTATTTCATAGGATTGTTCGTCAACTACGGATCCGATTGGATCAGGCACCTTGACGATAACCGCTACCGCGGCCTGCAGACAGATTTCCAATTCTCCAGGAATTTCCAGGGAGGATACCTCAACAAAGCAGTCAGAAGGATTGTCTATAATCCTGACTGGACAGTTACCCTATTGAAATAGAAGAGCTTTAGCGTTTGCTATGGCGGCCTCCGTAACGGTAGAGCCGCTTAGCATCCGTGCAAGCTCCCTTATCCGGCCTTCATTGTCCAGAAGGGACATTGAAGAGGTGACACTGCTGCCGGAAGTCTTTGAAACCAGATAGTGGGCGCGCCCCTTTGCGGCAACTTGCGGGAGATGGGTTATGGCAAACACCTGCATCATCTCGCCCATTCCGCAGATCATGGATCCCATCTTGTCCGCTACGCTTCCCGATACACCTGAATCGATCTCGTCGAAGATCATAGTGGGCATCTTCGTATACTCGGCCATCAAAGCCTTGAGGCATAGCATTATTCGGGATACTTCCCCACCTGACGCGCATTTTGCCAGTTCTACAGGATTGCGGCCAGAGGCACTGAACAGGAACACCACTCCGTCCTTTCCTGTCTGAGTCTGGGGGGCGGGATGGATCTCTGCCTTGAACACCGCATTCTCCAGTTCCAGGAAATGGATGGATTCTTCTATCCTGGCCGAGAAGCCCTCGCAGGCCTGTTCGCGCGAAGCGTGAAGAGCCTCGGCTGCTTGAAGGTATTTCTTCTGCTTGGCCGCCAGGGCTGCGCTCAGCACTTCCATCCTCTCCACCAATGAAGCGGAGTCGTACAGCGCGTTTGCAAAAGAATTGCGGATGGCAATCAGTTCGTCCACCGTCTTGCAGTTATGCTTGTTAAGGAGGCCGTATATGAGGGACATCCTTTCTTCCACCTCCTGGAGGCGCTGAGGAGCGGCGTCTACAGATGAGAATGCCTCCTGCACTTCAGAGAGGACGTCGTCCAGCTCTATGCGGGAGGATTCAAGGCGGGAGGCAAGCTGGGCGGCATCAGGGACATAGTCGCTGATGCGCGTCAGGAGCCTCTGAGCCTCTTTCAGCGCAGGAATGACGGCTCTTCCTTCGTCCTGTCCGGACTCGAAGAGCTCCTGCACTCCGGCAAGGCTCTCCTTTATGAGTTCAGCATTTGCCAGCTGCTTCTGCTCGGCCTCTAGTTCTTCCAGTTCATTGGACTTTAGGCGGGCTGCCTCAAGCTGATTGAGCTGTGCGCGGGTATACTCACGCTCGCCGGAGAGTTGCTGAAGATGAGCTGTTATGGTATCTACCTCGGCCTTTATTGACTGCATCTCCCTGAACGTGTCCTTGCATTCTTGAAGCAGCTGCCCGTTCCCGGCAAAACGGTCCAGGATAGACAATTGGAAGTTGCGGTCAGTCAGAAGAAGGCTCTGGTGCTGGGAATGCACGTCTATGAGATGCGTGGACAGGCTGGAGAGGACCCCTACCTGCACCGGGCAGTCGTTCACGAAACTGCGGCTGCGTCCGCTGGCGTTCACCACGCGGCGGATTATCAAGTGGCCGTTCTCCCAGTCGACGTCGTTTTCTTCCAGGAGGGAGCGGATGAATTCGTCTTCTTCGAAGATGTCGAACTCTGCCTCCACCACACAGCTGTCTGCGCCTTCCATTATGACAGCGGCGTCGGCCTTGGCTCCCATAAGCAGGGACAGTGCCCCAAGAAGGATGGACTTTCCGGCGCCTGTCTGTCCGGTAATAATTACTAGACCCTCCGGAAATGTGACATCCAGAGAGTCTATTAAAATGTAATTCTTGATATGGAGGGCGCTAAGCATAGAGATTATTCTCCTTTGCCGTCCTGTGCTTTCCTATAGAAGAGTTCGTTGTTCTCGAATTCGGTAATGGCTACCAGGTCCGGTTTAGGCTGACGCTCGTAATACTTGGAGATTTCTATCTGCTCCTTGTTCTCGAAAACCTCTTCCATGGTATCACGCTCGTTGCGGAAATCCTCAAGCTTCTTGTTGAGCTCTTTCTTCTCTGCAAGCGCAATCTGGTTGGCTCTCTTATATAAAATGACTACCGACTCGTAGATGTTGCCCGTAGGGGCCGCGATGTTCTTTACGTCCCTTGTTACGGTGTTTCCGGGGACTTTCTTGATCTTGTTTTCCATTATCCAAATAAACTTGTCAGTAAATATACACCTGACCAGTTTCCAAAAGTTTCAAAAGTTTTTTATTGCTGGTGCTTGAGCAGCTGCTGCCTCTCCTTCTCGAATTCCTTCTCCTTGCCTTCCAGTTCTTCTGCCGAACCGTTGAACCTGCCCAGAGAGTTGAGTGCCCTCTTATACATTGTATCCAGCTCCTTGCGATACGAAGACTCCGGGAACTCGCCTATGAAGTTGTAATAATCGTCCACGAAAGACAGGTACCTGTCCTTCTGTCTGGCCTCTACACTGTTGAGAGCATATTTGTAGGAAGCCATTGCGGTATAATAGAGGATATCCTCACGATAGATGTTGTCAGCATCGTCTTTGAGAACGTTGCGGAGAGCCGTCATCGCGGCAAGATAATCTTCCATCTTGTAATACAGCTTGGCGTTCTCGTAGGCCTTGCGGTCAAGACGTTCTCCCAGGTCGTCGAGCATAGCCTTGCACTCTTCCATATTCTGGGTCTGGGGATACTCGATGATATACTCGCTGATTGCTGTGATTGCGGTATTGGTGGGAACCTGGTCAAGTTCGTACCTGAGTGTGAAATCGTACAGGCACTTTACCCTCAGGAAAGTCGCGCTCTCAGTGAAAGGGCTTCCGTGGAAGTTGGTGATGAAAGTGTTCAGATTGGCCTCCGCCGTATCGTAGTCACCGTCCATATAATTGCAAAGGCCCCTGTAATACTGGACCGTATCGTCCCTTGCCGTGCCGCTGTATGCCAATGACATGGATTCGAACAGAGTGGCGGCCTTGCGGTACTGGCCTGAGTTGAAGTATTCGAATGCGGCGTCGTACTTGGCGTCGTTGTCCCCGCTCGCCAGCAGGATGTCATATTCTGTCTTGCAGCCTGCAGTCACCAGCAGTGCCAGAAGGACGGGGAATAATTTAAGTATCTTCATCTTATTTCAAAAAAATCTTGGCATCTATGGCGGCCTTGCAGCCAGAAGCGGCGGCGGCTACGGCCTGCCTGTAATCCGGGTCCTGGACGTCTCCGGCAGCAAATACTCCGGGAACATTGGTCTGAGTTGTCTTTCCCTTGGTGACGATATAGCCCTGTTCATCTGTCTCCACCCATTCCTTGAACAGTTCCGAGTTGGGATGGTGCCCAATGGCGAGGAAGAACCCGTCAACTGCAATATCAAAAACAGTACCGTCCTTCCTCAAAAGACGGACTCCTGTAACACCGGAAGCGTCACCCAGCACTTCCTGGGTGTTGCAGTTCCACAACACTTCTATGTTGGGAGTCTCCAGCACCTTCTTCTGCATTGCATCGGAGGCGCGGAAGACGTCGCGGCGCACTATCATATACACCTTCCTGCAAAGACTGGCCAGATATGTGGCCTCTTCGCAGGCGGTGTCGCCTCCGCCCACAACCGCCACGTCTGTCTTGCGGTAGAAGAAGCCGTCGCAGGTGGCGCAGGCTGACACTCCCATTCCCTTGAACTTCTCCTCAGAGGGCAGGCCCAGGTATTTGGCGGTGGCGCCGGTTGCTATGATCACCGTGTCGGCCAGCAATTCTTCCTTTCTGTCGGTGAAGAGCTTGAGAGGATGGGAAGAGAAGTCGGCCTTGACTATGTTTCCGCGACGGATGTCAGCGCCGAGGCCCGCAGCCTGACTGCGCATCTGTGTCATCAGGGTGTTAGCATCCACTCCCCCGGGGAATCCGGGGAAATTCTCGACCACAGTGGTGGTCGTGAGCTGCCCTCCGGGCTGGTTACCCTCGTACAATACAGGGGCCATCGCAGCCCTTGCGGCATAAATTGCCGCGGTATATCCGGCGGGGCCGCCTCCTATGATCAGACATTTGATACTTTCCATCGCAGATTACAAACTAGAACAGGAAACAAAGATAACGAGTTTTTTCTATTATTAAATCACTATATTTGTATACTAGGTATGCAAAAGTTCAAGGCTCTGCTCAAACAGCATAAACTGAAAGCCACGCCCCAGAGGCTAGCGGTGCACAACGTCATGCTTCAGCTCATACACGCCAGCGCAGAGCAAGTCGCAGATGTCCTGAAAGAAGCGTCAGAATCCAAAGTGTCAGTCTCGTCGGTGTACAACATTCTTTCACAGATGGCTTCGCTGGGGATTTACGGACGCAGGCTGAGCGTCAACAACGTGATGTACTTTGACGTGAACCCGGAGAACCATCTGCACCTGTACGACCCGCAGAACAACGTTTTCAAGGATGTCCAGGACCCGGACCTCCTGATGGAAATTGAAGAAAGAATAAAAAGACACCGATACCGCGGTTTCAGGGTGAGCAGCGTCGAGGTCAATGTAATATGTCACCCTCCTAAGAAAAGAAAGAAACAATCATAATTATGAAAAAGATTATCCTCGCCCTGGCAGTTTTGCTGGGCATTACATCTTGCAACATCGAAAGGGACCCGTCCATAGTCGTTCAGGAAATGATGAACATAGAGAACAACCTGCTGGTAAACGACCTGGGTGTCAAGTACTTCGTCAATGACCAGAGTATGGCAAGCGATATCTTCAAGCAGCAGAGAGTGTTCATTACGGGTACAGCCTTGCCATCCGACGTCGCCGGTTATGACTATGTCCTCACACCGTTCGAATGGTATAGTGTAACCATCCAGGAATGCGCTACGATGAGTTCCGTAGAAGACCCGGACGAAACCTGGGGAACTTCACCCGTGGAACTCACCCACGTATGGTTCCAAAGCGGTTATATCAACGCCCTTGTCACCGTCTCCTACGACTCTGACGAAGACTATGACGGAGAAGTTAACCTGGTATTCGACGACACCCGCAGCAGCGACAGCAAGCTTTACTTCATACTGAAGAACAAACAGGAAGGCAAGACCTGGGAAGACGAGGACCTCGCCCCAAATAAGGTAGCTTTCGGCGGACAGTTCTTTTCTTTCCCTTATACCCAGTATTACGACCCGGCATTCAAGGGAGAGCAGTCAGTTCAAATTGAATGGGAATGGTTCACGCCCAGCCCCTATGATGGAGAATTACCCTACCGGACCGTTACGGCCAAGCAGGGTAATTACACTATTACTGTAAAGTAAGGATTATTCTACGAAGGCTACAATCTCGCCTTTAGCCACGGTCTCGCCCTGGCGTCCGAGAGTTGCTACAACCCTGCCGCTTACGGCGGGGTTGATTTCTTCCAGTCCGTAGTAAGTCTGGACGTATCCCATAGGGGATCCGGCCTTAACCTCGGTTCCGGCGACAGGAGCCTTGGAAGCGTCCTTTACGTCAACCTCCCAGAGAAGCTGTCCGCGGGCGGGAGCCTGTACGGCGGTAGCCTTGGGATACTTCTTCACGAGAGCGTCTACGTCGAACTTGGGAACCTCTACGACGGGACGGACAATCTCCTTGGGCGCTCCGGCCTTTGCCTTGAGGTCTTCGAGCTCCTTGTAGAAACGCTCCTTGGCCACGCCGCTCTTGTAGTCGCGGTACTGGCGCTCGTGCATTGCAAACTCGAAGAGTTCCTCCTGGTCCTGACCTTCGTCCCAACCCTCTTCCTTCATCATCTGGCGGAAGTGAGGCAGTGCGTTAGGATAGTTGTCCTGAGGATTCTCTGTGTGGAACTCGTAGCCGTTCTTCTTTGCAAGCTCTACGATTTCCGGTGCCAGAGGGCCGGGGAGGTTGCCCATCTTGCCCTGGATCATTCCCCAGGTGTCCTTGTCTATGTTGCTGAAACGCTCCTTGCCCTGGCTCATCGCGAAGATGTTCATAAGGGCTGTGTTCTTGGTGTACTGGCTGAAAGGAGTTACGAGTGGCGGATATCCGAGCTTGGGCCATACGTACTCGACCTCCTTGAAGAGTTTCACGAGAAGCTCGTCGATTGTGCTCTCGTGCTCTCCGTGTGCGCGCTCTGCGGCATTGATAGCTCCCTTGAACACCTCAAGGTCTGCCATCATGGATCCCATCATTCCTCCAGGAAGGCCGCAGCCTACCAGCAGGGATGTCATCTTGGAGTTGGAAGGATTGATCCAGTATCCCAGGAAGTCGTCGATGAAGCTCTGGGTGAGCTTGCGTACTTCCATATATGCGTCCATGTTGACGTCCTTTACGAGGAATCCGTCAGCCTTGAGCATCTGCTGGATGGTGATTACGTCCGGATGAACCTTTCCCCAGGAGAGAGGCTCTACTGCCACGTCAAGGTACTCGGCGCCTGCGCGGGCCACCTCAAGCATAGAAGCTACTGAGAAACCGGGACCTGTGTGTCCGTGGTACTGAACCTTGATATGAGGATATTTCTTCTTGATGTCGGCTACAAGCTCTCCCAATACGTTGGGGCGTCCTACTCCGGCCATATCCTTGAGGGCGATCTCGTCAGTTCCGTATTCCACCAGTTTGTCCACTACTCCCATATAGTACTCTACGGTATGGACGGGAGAATGGGTGATGGAAAGGGCGGCCTGGGAAATCATTCCGGCCTTCTTGGCATATTCTACTGAAAGCTTGAGGTTGCGGTGGTCGTTAAGGCCGCAGAAAGAACGGGCAATCTGGGTTCCCTGGGCTTTCTTGACCTTGAACATAAGCTCGCGAACGTCTGCAGGAACAGGGAACATTCTCAAACCGTTGAGTCCCCTCTCCAGCATATGTGTCTCTATGCCGGCCTTGTTGAACGGAGCGGTCCATTTCCTTACCGCAACGTTGGGGTTCTCTCCGAAAAGGAGGTTAACCTGCTCGAAAGCACCGCCGTTGGACTCGATTCTGTCAAAGCAACCCATATCGATGATTGCTGGCGCAACCTTAACAAGCTGGTCCACTCTTGGAACATACTTGCCGGATGACTGCCACATATCCCTGTAAACGAGGGAGAATTTAATTTCTCTAGCCATATTGTTTTAAAAAATTTCTTTTATTTGCAAAGTGTGCAAATATAACTTTTTTTGTTTACTTTTACACACCGTCAAATGCCTGAATTATGAAAAAAATCATAAACATATTTTTATTCATAACAATCTGCATCTTCGCCTCCGCACAGGACATAGTTTCCGTCAGCGGACAGGTGGTGGATTCAGAGTCGTCCCGCCCGGTCACGGCAGCGTCGGTCAACCTTGACGGGACCAACATTTCCATCATTACCAATTCAGAAGGTAAGTTCTCTCTCAAGATGCCTTCCGCCCAGGCGGCAGGAGGAAAAATCGTCATCAGCCATCTGGGCTATGTAATCAGCGTAACTCCGGTCTTGGATTTTCCTTCAGACGAGGAGAAGTATCTGACCATCCGCCTGGTTCCGATGTCTCTACAGTTGGACGAGGCCGTGATTAAAGCGGTGGATCCCCTTGTGCTTTTCCGCACTGCGTACGCCAGGATCAAGGAGAACTACCCTACCCAGCGCGTAGGAATGACCACTTTCTACCGTGAGATGATCCGCAAGGACAACACAAAGTACCTTGTCCTTAACGAAGCCATCGTGGACGTGGACAAGGGCGCTTACACTGGATTCAGCGCCGACAGGGCCGCAATCTACAAAGGCCGTGGCAGCGTGAA
Source organism: Bacteroidales bacterium (assembly GCA_017437825.1). Taxonomy (GTDB): domain Bacteria; phylum Bacteroidota; class Bacteroidia; order Bacteroidales; family UBA932; genus Cryptobacteroides. The sequence goes on along the minus strand of JAFRXC010000064.1, from coordinate 5,550 downwards.
CGTCAACCCGTCCGACACCCTGTTCGTCAAGTTCCAGGGCGGAATAACCACCGCGCTGGCTATAGACATGGTAAAGAACCCGTTCCTCGGACTGGACCTCTACACCGCCTGCGACGCATACCAGTTCACCCTGGGAGAGATGGCCAACATAGACGACACTCCGTTCTACGTCCTGGAATTCACGCCCCGCAAAAGGGAATTCGAGTATATGTATTCCGGCAAGTTGTACATAGATATGGACAGCTACGCCATCGCCAGAATGGAATTCCAGCTCAATTTCAGCGACTATACCAGGGAAGACGCCGCCAAGCTCTTCATAGTGTCCACCCCGACCAGGACCAGGTTCTCGATGGATCACGCCGCATATACGGTCAACTACAAGAAGTCCGACGGCAAATGGTATTTCGACTACTCCAAGACAGACCTGGGCTTCTATGCCAGGAAGACCCGCTCCCTGTTCCGCCATTATTACCAAATCACCTCCGAGATGGCCGTTACCGACCACAAGGAAGAGGCCTTGATAATCGAGGGGCAGGACAGAGTGCGCACTAACGCCATTCTCACCGATGACATCCAGGCATACGCCGATCCCGACTTCTGGGAGGATTACAACATAATCCAGCCTGAGCAGTCCATCCAGAATGCCATCCAGCGCATTATCAGGCAGCTTAACAGGAGAAGATAATTCCTTCCGTCAGAAAATCGGATGACCATATTGCAAGGTTCAAAAGTTTTTGTACCTTTGCAACTCCAACACGGTGCGATTAGTTCAGTTGGTAGAGCACCAGATTGTGGTTCTGGGTGTCGTGGGTTCGAGCCCCACATCGCACCCCTGCTGTAAAAGCCTGCGAGAAATCGCAGGTTTTTTTGTGCAATATCAGGCGTTTTAAACGTTTGAAAACGGCTGGCACGGATTGTTTTTTCCATATTTGGGAAAAACTTGAACTATGAAGATAAAAGAACTGTGCGAGAGTGAAAGACCCCGGGAGAGGTTGTTTTCGCAAGGGGCGCCTTCCCTGAGCAACGGCGAACTGATGGCCGTGCTGCTAAATACGGGCAACCGTGGAAAGAATGTGGTGGAGATGGCCCAGGAGGTATTGTCTGCGGCCAATGGCAGCCTGATAACATTGGCAGGAATGTCCCTGGCCCAATTGGAGAAAGTGAACGGGATAGGAAGGAGCAAGGCGGCTACCCTGGCTGCATGCTTCGAACTGGGGCGGAGGCTGTTCTCTGAAAGAGCCGCCTTCAAGAAATTCCCAGTGGTGTCTCCCCAGGTAGTCTACGAACTGATGATACCCCATCTGCTGGGTCTGGACCACGAAGAATGTTGGATATTGTTCCTGAACAACGCCCAGTACTGCACCGGACGCCACAGAGTGTCGTCAGGAGGACTGGATTCCACCATCATAGACCTTAAGGACATCACCAGGATGGCGCTGGACAGACGTGCATCGTTCCTCATCCTGGTGCATAACCATCCCTCTGGGAGTCCCCTCCCCAGCCAGGAAGACCTCAGGCAGACCCAGGCGCTGAAAAAAGCCCTGACGCCTATGGGCATCGGGCTTATGGACCACGTAATTATCTGCAATGACTGCTATTACAGTTTCTCGGACGAGGAGATGAAGACGGTTAACTGCTAGAGTTCCTTGCGGAGACGCGCCTTGGGGATTCCCAGCTGGTCCCTGTACTTGGCGATGGTACGGCGGGCCACCTTGTAGCCAAGGGCCGTCATCTGCTCTACTAACTGGTCGTCTGTAAGTGGACGGCGCTTGTCTTCCTTTTCCACGCAGTCAGTGAGGGCTTTCTTGAGCTCACGGGTGGACACTTCTTCTCCTTCCTGGTTCTCAAGACCTTCCGAGAAGAAGAACTTCAGGGGGAATATGCCGAAATGCGTCTCAATGTACTTGCTGTTGACCACGCGCGAGATGGTGGATATGTCGAAACCGGTAATCTCGGCAATGTCCTTAAGCACCATTGGCCGGAGATTGGTCTCGTCGCCGTCCATAAAGTAGTCGTGCTGGTAGTCGATTATAGCTTTCATCGTGGTTTCCAGCGTGTTGAAGCGCTGCTTCAGGGCCTCGACGAAACGCTTTGCGGAATCTATCTTCTGCTTTACGAACACGGCCGCCTCCTTGTCTTCCTTGTTGTCGGAATACTTGGCGGTCTCCAGCATGTCAGAGTACTTGCGCTTTACCTTTACCTCCGGAATCTTGAACTTGGGCATCGACAGGACCAGCTCACCGTCCACCAGGTCGAGCATGAAATCAGGGACTATCTGCTGGGACTTGTCGTTGTAAGAGTCGTCTATCTGGCCGCCGGGAGACGGGTTGAGTTTCAGTATCCTGGCCATTGCGGCCTTGAGCTGCTCCGGACTCATCCCGGTACGGTTGAGTATCTTCTGGAAATGCTTGCTGGCAAAATCGGCGAAATACTTGTCTACTATGAGTATGGCGGTATTGTTCTCGGGGGAAGGCTTTGAAGCCTTCAGCTGAAGCAGCAGGCACTCCCTGAGGTCGCGCGCGCCTATTCCCGGAGGGTCGAATTCCTGGATTATGGAGAGCATAGCCTTGACTTCGTCAATGTCGGTCTCGATGTTTGCGCGGAAGGCGAGGTCGTCCACGAGGGATTCCAGGTCCCTGCGGAGATAGCCGTCCTCGTCAAGGCTGCCTATGATGAACCTGGCCACCTCGGTCTGGTGAGGGGACAGATGCCTGAAGCAGAGCTGCTCTTCCAGAGACTGGTAGAAACTCTCCTTGACGGAGAAAGTGTTGTACTCGGGACGCTCGTCGTTACACCAGTTCTTTACGCTGAGCTTGTATGCGGGGATGGAATCGTCGTCCTTTACTTCATCGAGGGATACGTCCTTGGGCTGGTCGGAATCATCGTCGTCGCGGCCGTCGGAAGAGTGGTCATCATCCAGCACAGGATTGTTGTCAAACTCATCCTTGACTTTCTGGCTCAATTCCTGGAGCGGTGTCTCTATGAGCTTGATGGTCTGAATTTGCAGCGGCGAAAGTTTCTGCTGCTGCTTTTGCGCCAGTTCCTGCTTTATCATCTGCTATGGATGTGCCCCGGGAACTTGTCAAAGGTTTGACAACTCTGGAGCGATTGGCCTGACAAGATGCAGAGTATCGATGATATACGAATCTTTCTTGTCTACGACCGGATAGTTTATGGTTTCTTTAACGATGAATGCCGTGGGGAATTCTCCCTGAATCTGCTGCATCAGCTGTATGGCTTCGGAGCGAGTCCTGAAATCGCCTACAGTGACCTTGAAGAAAGGGCTGGTGAAGCTGCGGTATGCCATTATTCCAGGATGGCTGGCCTGGAAACGCCTCTGGGCCTCCTCGGAGGCGCCGCGGGAGTTCTGCTTGTTGTCAAAATAGATGCGCACCCTGTAGCCGGAGATTTTCTCTGACTTGTTGTCCTCTATGTGCTTGGTCATCCCGTTGCGGATCTTGTCGGGCTGGGACACCGTAACGGTTCCTTTTCCACTGTTCAAAAGGGAGAAAATGTTCTTTCCCATTAAGGTGGTGTCCATCTGGGCGGATTGGCGAACTACAACTGAATCTACAAGCTGATAGCCCTGGGGTACTACTATGTTCTGGGCACGGAGCGACATTGCCCCGGCCGCAGCCAAAACCAATATGTAAAATAACTTCTTCATCTTCCTAAAAGCCTGTGACGTCCTTGAGCAGGTCTTCTACATTGAAGGGATCCAGCTTTATCTGACGCTTGATCCCGTTCTTGAGTGAAGCGTCCATCTGGAGTTCCAGCGTGAATCCTTCGTAATCCTTGTTATTGATGATGTTCAACAGGTCAAGAAGTCCCATTGAACGGCTTAACGTGGCGGTGCAGGGCACTTTGTATGACTGCACGCTCCTCTTCTGTACATCCACCGGGCCTCCTGTCAGGAAAATGACGGAGTCTACGCCGTCGCGGAGCACCACGCCCTGGATGTCAGAAATGGTAAACGAAGTGGCGGGATTGTCAATCTCCACGTCAAGTATGGCATCTACGGCGGTGAAGCCGCGGGGAGTGGCAGAATCAAGCTTGAAGGAGTTGATCCTGATGTCCTCGAAGCGGCCGCAGGAAATGGCTGCAGCCAATAATACGACCAATGCCAGAAGGCGTGTAGCGTGTATCCTTTTCATCTTCTCAATTTGGACAAAGATATAGAAATTCGTGTAAAAATCCTATCTTTGGAACCTGAAACCCTCAAGGGTCGTGCCAAAGGGATGAAAGTATACATAGAGACATATGGATGCCAGATGAACGTGAACGACACGGAGGTCGTTTTCTCCATTCTGGCAGGCCACGGATACCAGCGCACTGAAGACATTGCGCAGGCAGATCTCATAATGGCAAACACCTGCTCCGTGAGGGACAATGCCGAGCAGCGCATCTGGGGCCGCATAGACCAGTTCATGATCCAGAAGAAGGCGCGCGAGGGCGTGCTTATCGGCATACTCGGCTGTATGGCCGAGAGGCTCAAGGACGCGCTATTGGACACCGGAAAGGTGGACATAGTGGCGGGACCGGATGCCTACCGCAGCCTTCCGCAACTGATAGACGCCGCCCGCGAGGGCCATCCACAGATGAACGTCCTGCTCTCGAGGGAGGAGACCTACGGAGACATCTCCCCCGTGCGTATCGACAAGAACGGGGTTTCAGCGTTCATCTCCATAATGCGCGGATGCAACAACGTCTGCTCCTACTGCGTGGTGCCTTACACCCGCGGCGCCGAGCGCAGCCGTGACCCGCATACGATAGTGCGGGAGGCCTGCGAGGTGTTCGCCGCCGGCTACAAGGAGGTCACCCTTCTGGGGCAGAACGTCGACTCCTACAAATACGAAGACACCGACTTCGCCAAACTGCTCTCAATGGTAGCCGGGATCAATCCCCAACTCAGGGTGCGCTTCTCCACCTCCAACCCCCAGGACATATCGGACGATGTCATTTACACGATGGCCCGCTACCCCAACATCTGCAAGCACATACACCTTCCCGTTCAGTCAGGCTCCGACCGCATCCTCCAGAAGATGCGCCGCCGCTACACGCGGGAGTGGTACCTGCAGCGCGTGGCCTTCATCCGCAGCGTCATCCCCGACTGCGGCCTCACCACGGACGTCATCGCCGGTTTCTGCTCGGAAACCGAAGAAGACCATCTGCAGACCCTCTCCCTCTTCGAGGAAGTGGTCTTTGACGCGGCCTTCATGTTCTACTACTCCGAGCGTCCAGGCACCATCGCCGCCCGCAATTACCCCGACGACGTCCCTCTGGACGTCAAGACCCGCCGCCTGAACGAGATCATCGCCCTGCAGGGAAAGATGAGCCTCAAGAGCTACAGTGCCGACGTTGGCAGAACCTTCGAAGTGCTTGTGGAAGGTCCCTCCAAGAAGAATCCTGACGAACTCTGCGGCCGCGCCTCCAACAACAAGATGTGCGTCTTCCCCGACACCGTCCATAAGGCCGGAGACTATGTCACTGTCAAAGTCCTCTCCTGCACCCCCGCCACCCTTATATGCGAACTCGTCTAGCTATCATATT
>JAFRXC010000063.1 GCA_017437825.1 Bacteroidales bacterium | reverse complement strand
TTAGGAAACCTCCGTTCTATCCGTTGAACTAAGGGACCGCAACAAGGACCTCTCTTACTGAGCGTCCTTTACGATAATCTGACGGCCCCTGTAGTAACCGCACTCAGGGCATACCCTGTGGTACAGAACTGTTGCGCCGCAGTTAGGGCATGTAGCAAGTGTAGGGACGGGAGCGTGGTCGTGAGTACGCCTCTTGTCTCTTCTCTGCTTTGAGAGTTTATGTTTCGGATGTGCCATTGTATTGTTATTTTAAATTATTATTTGCTCAAATACTTTGTTACCTCCTGGTTGCATTCATCTTGGGGATGGACTCTTATCATAGGGAGAGCAGTGCATACGTAGTCATATACATCCTGACTTAGGTCCAGAGCCTGGTCTGCGGTCAATTCATCATCTTGGAACGAGGTGTGAACCGGAATTTCAAGAGGATCCAGACAACGGTCGCAGGCTACTGTGACGCTGCCGTCTATCTTGCTTTCAACCTCGAAGTCATAGTTGTGATTGTATACGTCAGCCTCAACTTGAAGCTGCGCCGCAAGTATTTCTTCGTTTCCGAATGCTTCAAAGAACTCTTTTCCGACAGACCACTCAAAATGGTTGCTGCCTTCCTTGAGCACCTTAAGGGGTATTTCAAAGGGTTGCAAAGTTAAATAATTTTTTTCTATTATCAATCTTCCGAATCGCTATTTCTTTTTCTGGCAAGAGGATCCAGGAGAATTTTGCGGATTCTCATATGGTGAGGGGTGATTTCCACCATCTCGTCGTCCTGGATATATTCCAGGGCCTCTTCCAGGGAGAACTTGATAGCCGGAGGCAGGATTATCTTTTCGTCGGAGCCCGCAGCGCGCACGTTGGTGAGCTTCTTTGTCTTGCAGATGTTAATGTTCAAGTCCCTTTCACGAGTATGCTCGCCCACTACCTGGCCGCCGTATATCTCCTCGCCCGGCTCCACGAAGAAGCGGCCGCGGTCCAGGAGCTTATTCATTGAATAAGCGATGGCCTCGCCCGTTTCGAGTGACACCAGGGAGCCGTTGTTGCGGCGCTCTATCTCGCCCTTGAATGGCTGATACTCCTTGTAGCGATGGGCTACTACAGCCTCTCCTTGTGTAGCTGTGAGCAGGTTGGAGCGCAGTCCCATAAGGCCTCGCGTAGGAATCTCGAACTCAAGGAGAGTCCTGTCTCCGCGCGGCTCCATATGGATGAGCGCGCCCTTGCGGCGGGTGGATATCTCTATGGCTGCGCCTACGAACTCTTCGGGGACCTCTATGGAGAGTTCCTCTATAGGTTCGCACCTCTGGCCGTTGATGGTCTTGTCCAGCACCTTGGGCTGGCCTACCTGAAGTTCGAAGCCCTCGCGCCTCATTGTCTCGATGAGGACTGAGAGATGCAGCACGCCTCGACCGTAAACCACGAAGGAATCAGCTCCAAGGCCGGGTTTCACCCTGAGCGCCAGGTTCTTCTCCAGCTCCCTGTCAAGCCTGTCCTTGAGATGGCGGGAAGTGACGTACTTGCCGTCCTTGCCGAAGAAAGGAGAATTGTTTATGGTGAAGAGCATGCTCATCGTGGGCTCGTCCACCGAGATTGGCGGAAGCGGCTCCGGGTTCTCGAAATCGGCGATTGTGTCGCCAATCTCGAATCCGTCGATACCCACCACTGCGCATATGTCTCCGCACTGCACTGATTCCACGTTGGTCTTGCCAAGGACGTCGAATACCATCAACTGCTTGATCTTCTGCTTCTGGACAATGTCGTAGCGCTGGCAGAGGCTTATCTGCTGACCGGAGGTCAGGGTTCCGCGGGTTACCCTTCCCACCGCAATACGTCCCACGTACGGGGAGTACTCAAGTGAAGATATGAGCATCTGCGGAGTGCCTTCGCGCACCTCAGGTGCAGGAATCACCTCCAGGATGGCGTCCAGCAGCGGCGTGATGTCACCCGACGGCTGACGCCAGTCGCGGGACATCCAGCCCTGCTTTGCGCTTCCGAAAATGGTCACGAAGTCCAGCTGGTCCTCAGTGGCGTCAAGGTTGAACATCAGGTCGAAGACCTCTTCCTGTACGTCGTCGGGACGGCAATTGGGCTTGTCCACCTTGTTTATCACTACTATGGGCTTCTTGCCCATCTGCAGGGCCTTCTGGAGGACGAAACGCGTCTGCGGCATACAGCCTTCGAAGGCATCTACAAGCAGCAGCACGCCGTCCGCCATATTCAGGACTCTTTCTACCTCTCCTCCGAAGTCACTGTGCCCCGGAGTGTCTATAATGTTGATTTTTACGCCCTTGTAAATTACGGACACGTTCTTTGCCAGGATGGTGATTCCCCTCTCTCTCTCGAGGTCGTTGGAATCGAGGATCAGCTGGCCCAGATTCTCAGGCTGACGCACCAGGTTTGCCTGGTATATCATCCTGTCCACCATGGTGGTCTTGCCATGGTCTACGTGGGCAATTAAAGCGATGTTTCTGATTTCTTGCATTTATTTAAGGCTGTAAAGCGCACAGGCGTGAGGCGCGAGGGTTGCAGAGACTGTGCCTTTGCATTTTCCGGCGTCCTGGCCTGTCCACATATTGACAGCGCTGACAGACTTCTTGGTTATTCCAAGGTCAAGAAGTGTTGCCTCCACTGTCCTCTGCTCCTCTGAAGTATTGAACAGGGCTACATAGGTCTCGCCTGTTCCCGGATTCTTGGAGCGCACTACTAACTGTTTGTTGTCGCGATAAACCTGGCGCACGTCATCTGACTCTGCGTGCATCTTCAGGACTGCCTTGTTTGTAAGCAACGACAGGGTGAAGTCATCCATAGTAGGAAGGTCGCCTCCGAACATCAACGGCGAGCGAAGCATGCAGAAGAATGTCATCAGGGAATACTGCTCGTCCTTTGAAAGCAGGGTCATACGGTCCACTCCCCTCTCTCCGCGGATTGCGAGGTGTCCCAGAGGAATCATGTCGCAGTCGGGCCAGGTGCCGGGCTTGATGTAAGGATACCAGTCCTGGGCTACCCTCATCAGGTTTGTGACATCCCTCCAGATATCCCATACGTCGTTGACCATACGCCACATATTAGCGTGGGTGCTGATATGCTCGGCCTGGGCGGGCGGGGTTGCGCCCGGAGAGGTGCTGAGCACGATGGGGCGTCCGCAGTTGTCGATAGCCTTGCGGATGAGTTCGATTTCGTCAAGATGATACGGGGCGGAAAGGTCGTCGATCTTTATGAAGTCGACACCCCAGGATGCGTAGAGCTCGAAGATGGAGTTGTAGTACTCCTGGGCTCCCTGCTTTGTAGCGTCCACCGTGTAGTTGTCGCGGAGCCAGCGGCAGAGCTGGACTTCGTTGTAAATCTGGTCTGCGGTAATGCCGTTGGTGCCCTTGACTGGGGTCTTGGCGTTGACGGCGATGCGGGGGATGCCCCTCATTATGTGGATGCCGAACTTGAGGCCCTTGGAGTGGATATAGTCGGCCAGGGGCTTGAATCCGGCGCCGTTGGCTGCTGAAGGGAACCTGTTCACTGCAGGAGTATAGCGTCCCCACTCGTCCATCTCATAGATAGGGTCTTCCTGGTTGTATCCGCCGGCGTGGTCGTTCTGGACGAACCAGCGGATGTCAACTACAACGTACTCCCAGCCGCAATCGGCAAGGTTCTCGGCCATATAGTCGGCTGCCGCCTTAACCTCGGACTCCACTACGGTGGGTCCGTAGCAGTCCCAGCTGTTCCAGCCCATGGGCGGGGTCAGCGCCCAGTCGCGGAAATCACCGTAAGAAGGCTGTTCTACAGGCGCCGTGGCGGTGGTACAGGCGGCGGCAAGAAGGGCCGCGGCCAGGATGGTCAGATATTTCTTCATGGCTTTAAGTCTGTTCTACTTCTTGAAAAGCATCTGGGAGAACTCGTGGAAGGACTTGCGCCATACCTGCCACTCGTGGTCACCGGGGAATGAATTGAACTTGACGTTCACGCCAGCTGCCTGAAGCTTCTGGGCAGTCTCGCGGGTGTAGTTGATACGGGGATCCTGCTCTCCGCAAGAGAGATAGAATACCTTATGCTCCTGATTGAACTTGGCCGGGTTGGTAAGGATTCCGGGAACGTAAGCCTCAAGGTCTACGTCAGCGGAACCGTTTATTCCACCGAACATTCCGCTTGAGAATGAAGCCACGTTTGCGAATACGCCGGGCTCGTTGAGACCAATCTGGAATGACTGACCGCCACCCATTGAAAGTCCGCACATTGCACGGTTCTCAGGTCCTTTCTTTACACGGAAGGTCTTCTCTATGAAAGGAATGATATTGTTGATGAGCTCATCCCTGTAACCGGACATTCCACCAGGTGAATATCCGCCGCCACCGCCTGAAGGAACGTTGCTGTCAACGCTTACCACTATCATCTCGACAGCCTTGCCTTCTGCGATGAGGTTGTCCATTATGATGTTGGTGCGTCCCTGCTCTATCCATCCGCGATAGTCTTCGCCGCCACCGTGGTGTATGTAAACTACAGGATATTTCTTGTTGCCCTTCTCGTAGCTGGCCGGGGTATATACGCGTAACGGACGCCAGCTGTTGGTAACCTTTGAGAAGTAGTTGAGTTCGCGAACCTGTCCGTGGGGAACGTCGTGAATCTCGAATACGTCCATTCCGGCCTCGGGAATCTCTATCGCGCTGGCCCAACGGCTTGTTCCGTAGAAAGAACGGCTGGCGGGATCGGCAACGGATGCTCCGTTGATAATGAGGGAATAGTAGTGATAACCGGGCACCTGGGGAGCTGTGGTGACTGTCCAGAAACCGTCCTGGGTGCGCTGCATGTCATACTGCCTTCCACCGATATCCACCTTTACGCTGGAAGCCTGGCCTGCACGCAGCCTGAACTCTACTCTGTTGTCTTCCAGAATACGGGGATATCCGTTGCGGTTGATGTTAGTGACAGGAATGGTGTAGTCCTGGGAAAAGGCGCAGACGGACATTGTGAGCGCCACTAAAGCAAGGAATATTTTTTTCATAAGACCAGTGTTTTTATTTTACAAATATACGTAAATTTGTTATATGAAACGTATAAGCCTATTCCTTATTTTCCTTTCCATCCCGGTTCTGATGCGTGCGCAGCACCCCTCAGATTACAATGCCGGAGGTAAATTTCCGCAGATAAATGCGGACAATTCAGTTACTTTCCAGGTAAGGGCACCGCAAGCCAAAGCCATAACGGTGGACCTCGGAAAGAAGTACCCTATGAAAAACGACGGAAACGGCGTTTGGACTGCCACCACTGACCCTCAGGTCCCTGGTTTCCACTACTATTCCCTGAATGTCGGAGGCCTTGCAACTGCCGATCCTTCAACCTACACTTTCTTCGGAATGAGCCGCTATGCCAGCGCGGTGGAGGTTAACGAAAAGCCGGCCGACGCTGACTTCTACACCCCCAAGAAGGATGTGCCCCAGGGCGCCGTCCGTTCCATCAAGTTCTGGTCAAAAGTGTGCAAGGAGTACCGCAGGATGTATGTCTACACTCCGGCCGAGTACGACCAGAACCCCGACAAGCGCTACCCTGTGCTCTACCTTCAGCACGGCGGCGGCGAGGACGAGACAGGCTGGATATACCAGGGCTTCGCCGACGTCATCCTTGACAACCTCATCGCAAAGGGCGAGGCCGTGCCTATGATCATCGTCATGAATTCCGGTGTAGCCTCCATGCCCGGCAGCGAGCCCGGCTACGACGCGTTCCCCAATATGATGGTAGAAGACGTCATCCCGTTCGTGGACAAGCGCTTCCGCACTCTGGCAGACAGGGACAACCGTGCTATCGCAGGCCTTTCCTGGGGCGCCAAGCAGGCCTACGACGTGGGTCTCGGCAACAGGAACCTCTTCTCCTGGGTGGCAGGTTTCAGCGGAATCATCGTAGTGGGCGAATTCAACACCCGCAATCCCGGCTACAGGGACCTGAAACAACTTCAAGATTCCTTCAGCGGCGTATTTATGAACATCGACGGCTTCAACAGGGACTACCACCTGCTGTTCTGTACAACCGGCGAGGCAGAAGGCGGTCTCATTGAGGAAATGCACAACACCCTGCTCTCCTACGGTATCCAGAACGAATACTACTGCTCACCCGGCACCGCCCACGAATGGCTCTCCTGGAGAAGGAGCCTCTATCAGTTTGCCAAGAAACTCTTTAAATAAACCATTGAACGATGAAGACAAGACATATAATCATAGCAATGCTCGCAGCAGCTGCGGTATTGTCCTGCAAGCAGGAGAACAAGCCGGTAATAGGCCTGATCACAGAACCAACTCCCGCCAGCACCAACGTCAATGGGAAAGAGTATCCTAAGATCAATCCCGACCTGAGTGTCGCATTCCAGGTGAACGCCCCCGAGGCTGAAACCGTAATCCTGGACCTTGGCAAGCAGTATCCAATGACAAAGAACGCCGACGGCATCTGGGAGGTGACCAGCGAGCCCCAGGTTCCCGGTTTCCACTACTATTCACTTATCGTTGACGGAGTGAAGGTTGCAGACCCTTCCAGCCAGCTGTTCTACGGCACCGGAATGATGTGCAGCGCAATTGAGATTCCTGAAGTGGGCGTAGACTTCTACCTTCCCCAGGACGTTCCTCACGGAGAAATCCGTATGCAGCGCTACTGGTCAGATCTGACCCAGAGCTGGAGAACCTGCTACGTATACGTTCCTGCCGAGTATGAGCAGAACCCTTCCAAGCGCTATCCTGTCCTCTACATCTACCACGGTGGCGGCGAGGACGAGACCGGATGGGCCATCCAGGGCAAGGCAGACAACATAATGGACAACCTGATTGCCGGAAAGGAAGCCGTTCCTATGCTTCTGGTAATGGACAGGGGCGAAGCCCTCGTTCCTAACGCACAGATGGCAGACGGCCCGCGCAGCATGTTCAACTTCAGCTCAGTGGATATGCTGGCTTCACAGGAACTCATCCCTATGATCGACTCCAAGTACCGCACGATCGCAGACCGCGACCACCGCGCAATCACCGGACTCTCCATGGGAGGATTCATCGCCTGGAGCGTAGGCCTCAACCATCCCGAGCTCTTTGCCTACATAGGCGGATTCAGCGGCAGCGGAATGGCTCAGAATCCTGACGCATATCCTGCAAGCCTCAACGACCAGTACAAGCTCCTGTTCATCAGCACTGGTTCCGACGAGTCACCTCAGATGCACGCTACGGTCACCAATTTCCGCGACGTACTGGAAGCCAACGGTGTAAAGCACATATTCTACGAGTCTATGGGCACCGGCCACGAGTGGCTCAACTGGCGCCGCTGCCTCAAGGAGTTCGCCCCGATGCTGTTCAAAGACTAGTATGAAATAATTTTTGCAGTATTTGCGAAAATATCTATCTTTGCAATCCCTTCGGGGATGGAGAGTTGGCCGAGTGGTCGATGGCGGCAGTCTTGAAAACTGTTGAGCTGAAAGGCTCCGGGGGTTCGAATCCCTCACTCTCCGCTTCAAAGCCGACGCAGTAGCGCCGGCTTTTCGCGTCTCGTGAGGGATAAATCCCCCAGAACTGTATCACAAATGCTTTAAGTAATCCATCCTCTCGTGGAGGATTCGCACTATTAAAACTCCTTTGGATTCTTGTTTAAAGTAGAAAACGATATGTCTCCCTACGTGTTCTCCCCTAAGCCCTGGATAGACAATGTCATATGCTTTACCATACGACAAAGGTTTGGCTGCAATCTTGTCAAATGCAGCCAATAATCGTGAATAATACTTTTGTGCTTGTTTTTCCGACCAGGTATCTACTGTATAAGACCAAATTCTATAAATATCTTCTGCAGCTTCTTTCGTAAATCTATACTTCACCATTCTTTCTCCCCCTCATCTCCTCCAAAAAGGCATCTGGATCAAAGTTCTCCACGATACCACTATTCAATCCTTCTTCAATTGCAGCTCTTAGAGCCAGATATTTATTTTCTTGATCCTCCAGAAGTCTTAATCCGGAACGAACCACTTCACTGGCATTATTATACCTTCCAGAAGATATGATGTTCTGAATAAAATCTTCAAAATGAGATCCCAAAACTACAGTTGTCGTTTTCATTTCTTATCGTATTACGAACAAAATTAAGAATATTTCTTAATTATTCATAATACCTATTCTAAAAAGTAAAGATATTATGAAAACTTGCGGTTACCTGCAGTGGAGTGGATAGTGCTGATTATTAGGGAGATAGATATAAGGCACTCCCTTCAAAACAGGGGGAGTGCCTACCAGTTACTTAATTGATCATCAATGAGTTATACTCCACAAAGCATTTATGCGCGGGGCTTGTGGATGATGCGGAGGATGAGGGATACTATATAGACAATGATTCCATATATGATAGGGATCAGTCCTACTTTTACTCCGCCCCAGATAATGTGGGTCGCGACATCTGAGTTTCCAGACATGAAATCTGCCATCTGGAGAAAGCCCATCAAGGTCCACATGGCTCCGACAGCAAGCGCAGCCAGCCCAACCTCCTTAACCCAGGCAGGAGCCTTCCAGGCAGCGAAGAATAGAGCAATCAGCAACAGAGTAATGACGGCCATTCCTAAGGGACCGCCAGAAACGAACAGTTGAAAGATATTAGTTCCTAAGATACACATGACACTAAAGTTTAAGAGTTATACAATCTGTCAGGAATTCCTTAATGCAAAGGTACGTAGCAGCAGGCCTAAAATGCAAAGTTGAATCCTCTCCACCTGGTGTCATATCCCCCTGACCAGCACACTGGCTAAGCCGGACGCTTATATTTTCCTAAAGATTCCGTATTTTTACAACTGAAATGAAACGGATTCTGATCATGATTCTCTACTGGATTGCAGCCATACTGCTGACGGCCTTCCTTGTGGTAAGTCTGGACTATCAGTTCTGGCAGGGACTAATGATAGGCCTGATGTTCCTTCCGTGCGCCATGGCGCTTTCATTCTTCCTTCCAAAAGTGGCAAAGGAACCAGCAAAAGACAGGATCAAGCACAGCATCTTTATCATTTTTGGTGTGATGGCCCTGGCTCTGTTCCTTTTGATTATTTCACATATGCTGTTCTCCTATATCAAGGACGAACCCATATACCAGTTCTCCCAAGATATCGCCCCAATCCTGGGCAATCCCGTTTTCCTCTCCATTATCCTCACCGTCTTCGCATACGGCGAGTTCCGGCTGGAGAAATGGCTTGCCAGAGCAAAGAAAAACCACCCTGTATCCTTCACCTCAGATTACAAGAAGGTCACACTGGACGCCGAAGATATCCTTTATATAGAATCCCGTGATTCTGAAGTCTGGATCTATTCCCGCGATGGTAAATCATACCGGAATAAAACTGGTATATCCCAATGGGAGAACCTCCTGGGTACGAACTTCATCAGGATCCACCGCTCTTTCCTTGTCAACGGGAAGGACGCTGTACATACTTCCCCGGAGATTGTCACCGTTGCCGGCACTCAGTTGCCGGTCTCGCGCAAATACAAAGAATCAGTTATCCAACAGCTATGAGAAAGTTACACGTGTTGATTTTTGCCGCAGCGGCTCTGCTGGCTACGGCCTGCAACAACAAAAAAGTTGAAATCCAGCCTGTACGCGGCACTATCGACGGCCCGCTGCAGGAAGAAAGGGCTCCTCAGAAAGTCGAATTGGCCATGACTCTTGACTATGAGGACCGTTACGAGAACATCCTGGATGACAAGGAGAATGGAATCAGCGTCTGGAGCCTGGTCTGGTGCAATCCCGACATCTCCTCCGAAGGCTACGGCATTCACGTGACCAAGGGAGCCAAGACCACTCATTTTCCCAACATACACCACGGCAAGAATCCCCGGGCGGAGTACGACGCAGATACTGGTCTGCTCTGGCTGTTCTGCGGCGTTGTGGAAGGTACGGGAATTCACGTGGAAAAGCCTTATCTCTTCCGCTTCGACGAGGTCGGAGGCGCAATAATCGATGTCAAGATAGATCCGTTCACTATGCAAGAAGCGCTTTGTAACCGCCTGAGCTTCATTGTAAAAGGCAATGAAATCACTCTCTATGACAACGGAGGACCTCTTTGTACGGTTACAAACACCATCACAGATATGGGTGGACTTGATGAAGAGCAACCTGTTTGGATAGGGGAACAGATATCCTATTATAAAGAGGGACGCAGTCTGTATGTACGATTTACTCCCGGAGTCAAATTCACCACAGGACTCGTCCTTATGTATGACGATATGCCGGAACTCAGCGCTGAGGTTTCTCTTGCAGGAAACGGCGCCCTCTCATTAGGCGCTATCCAAGTACTTCCCTGATATTCTCCACCATTTTCTGAACCAGGCGGTCCAGTGACTCGTAGCTGGCCCAGGCTATATGGGGCGTGAAGCGCAGGCGCTCCGGATGGGACGTGTGCAGCAGCGGATGGTCTTCCGGCAACGGCTCGGTAGAGAAAACATCCAGCGCAGCTCCAGCTATGCGGCCTTTGTCTATTGCCTCCGCCAGGGCGACTTCGTCCACCACCGCTCCCCTGCCGAGGTTCACCAGGCAGGCGCCGGGTTTCATCAGCGCGAGCTCGCGAGCGCCTACCAGAGTGCGGGTGCGCTCGTTCAGGGGGCAGTGTATGCTGACGATATCGGCCTCCTTCATCAATTCGTCCAAAGGAAGCGAAGGCCAGTCTTTACAGTGGGAGGTCCCGGATGTGGAGTAGTACACAGGCTTCATCCCGAAAGCGGCCGCCACTTGCGCCACTCTCTGCCCTATATTTCCCATTCCAATAATGCCTATAGTCTTCCCGTAGAGTTCGTGAAAAGGCTTCCTCACGTCGTTGGGAACCCCGCTGCGTGAATACGTAAAGTCCTTTACCTCAGCGTCATAGAATGCCGGACGGCACATTAGGGAAAGGATGTGCATAAATGTGATCTGCAGCACTGACTCAGTGGAATAGCCTGCTACGTTGCGCACTGCCACACCGCGGCGGCGCGCGGCTTCAAGGTCTATGTGATTGAGGCCGGTGGCCGAAACGCAGATGAGCTTGAGCGCAGGCGCCGCCGCCATTATAGTGTCATCGACGGGGGCTTTGTTGGTGAGGATGACATCGGCGTCAGCCACGCGTTCGCAGGCTTCCTGGTGCGTGGAGGTGTGGTAGAGCACCAGCTCTCCCAACTGGGCGATGGGGTCCAGCGAGACCGGGCCCATCGTGCCCGCATCCAGGAACACCATTTTCATGCGAGCCTCCTTTCCAGACGTTCGCGAATGGCGGCGATGAACTGGGCGGAGTTGACAGCCTTGGGCGTCACGCCCTCCATAAGGTTCACCAGGTCTTTTGTGACGATGCCCTCGCCCAAAGTGTCGAAGCAGGCGGCCTCCAGCGCGTCGGCGAAGCCTACGAGCTCCTCCAGGCCGTCCTTGATGCCCCTCTGGCGCAGGGCTCCGCTCCACGCGAAGATGGTAGCCATAGGGTTGGTGGAAGTCTCTTCGCCCTGCAGATAGCGGTAGTAGTGGCGCGTCACGGTGCCGTGAGCGGCCTCGTACTCGTAGTTTCCGTCGGGACTCACCAGCACGCTGGTCATCATCGCAAGCGAGCCGAATGCGGTGGAAACCATATCGCTCATCACGTCGCCGTCGTAGTTCGTGCTGGCCCAGATGAAGCCTCCGCGGCTGCGGATTACGCGGGCCACGGCATCGTCGATAAGCGTGTAGAAGTATGTGATTCCCAGCGCCTCGAACTGCGCCTTGTACTCAGCGTAAACTTCGTCGAAGATTTCCCTGAAGCGGGCGTCGTATGTCTTGGAGATCGTATCCTTTGTGGAGAACCAGAGGTCCTGCTTTGTGTCGATGGCGTACTTGAAGCAGGAATGCGCGAAGGAGCGTATGGACTTGTCTGTGTTGTGGATGCCCTGTACCACGCCCGCGCCCTTGAATTCCTGGATTACTGCTTCCTGATGGCTTCCGTCTGCGCCGTCGAACACCAGCTTTGCCACGCCCGGACCGGCTATCCTGAGTTCGGAATTCTTGTAAACGTCACCGTATGCGTGACGGGCTATGGTTATGGGCTTCTCCCAATTCTTGACTACCGGATGGATGGTAGGGATTGTAATGGGCGCGCGGAAAACCGTTCCGTCCATAATGGAGCGGATTGTGCCGTTAGGGCTCTTCCACATCTGGTGCAGGTTGTACTCCGTCATACGCTGGGCGTTGGGCGTGATGGTTGCGCACTTGACGCCCACGCCATATTTCTTGCAGGCCTCAGCGGCCTCGATGGTAATCTTGTCGCCGGTCTCATCCCTTTTGACAAGGCCCAGGTCATAATAATCTACCTTTAGGTCTACGAACGGAAGAATGAGCTGTTCCTTGAT
>JAFRXC010000062.1 GCA_017437825.1 Bacteroidales bacterium | reverse complement strand
CGAACAGGGTTACGAGAGTACCGTCTACTGTTTCTCCACTGTCTGAAGTCCAGTTGAGATCATTCTCCCATTCATCTAAAAGCAGAGGCATAACGTCTACCAGCTTGTCCGGCAGAGCCGGAGCTTTCTTGCCCCAAGACTTGGAGAAGCTTACTTCCACAGGTATCAGCAATAGAGTGAACTTTGCTTCTCCTGAGACTTTCCATGGGGCAGGACCTTGCACGTCAAGCGCCAAATGGATAGAAAGGATATCTGCGCCTCCGATAGTAACATGCACTCCTGCCTTGACATTGAACATAAACAGGAAAGGATCAAACTGGAAGAGCGCATCAAAAGAAGCATATCCATTAATTCCGAAATCAGTCCATCCTACTTTGAGATCAAAAGCGGCTCCAATTTGGAACGAATTGGAGGTTACAGCAAGGTATGTCTCGAAAGATATCTTAAGGATGCTGTAGTCCAGCTTCATTGCCAGACGATTCATTTTCCCTACATTCAGGCTCTCCTCAGGCTTGTATGCCGGGTGGAAGCCTCCAATGGAAATCAGGAAACCCTTCTGACCGCCCCAGTTTAGGCGGAATGCCATATCTCCGGAGATAGAAATACCCACAATCTGGGAATCCACTATGGAGGCATCGAACCACATTCCGGTCTCGAAATTGATTCCTCCTCCAAAAAAAACGTTGATCCTAACCAGACCCCCTGCCGCATCGACCTTCAGAGCGCCTACTATGATGAACTCAGTTGGTGAGGGCAACTGAACCAAAAGGCCGAAGTCACAGGTAATGATAGGGGCAAAACTAATCTGTCCCAGAAGTCCGAAGAAGAACTGCTTTTTCTTTTCCGGGAAGAAGGTGATCACTGAGGTTTTCATCTCCGAGAGATGCTTCCCAAGATCATTGACAAAGAATACCTGGTCAAGAGTACCTGCGCGGACTCCCTGCTGAATTGCACTCCGGTCTATCTGCCTGTTGAGACCGATAGTTCCGCCTATAGCCGTAAGGGAGAATCCCATACCCAGCGGTATACCAGGGTCGAACCGGGCGCTGATAAGGGTTACCAGACTGAAAAAGTGTCCTTCTGCTGTTCCAGGGTCGCAGAGCAGGAATGCTCCAACTCCTATCTTCTTGAGAACGTTCAGTTCAAGTGTTCCGAATATCTCCCCGGTATCGCGGTTGATGGAGACATATCCGCCTCCCTTTACGGCAGAAGCGTCAATGGTAATGCCAAAGCCGGTAGGATACTGCAGACTTGCATCCAGGTCCAAATCGCCGAAGTTGCCGTCCTTGTCAAGGAAATTAAGTTTGAAACCTATACCCAGGTTTTCTATTGCCACCACTAGGGCGCCGCAGAAGTCAACCTGGAAAGTGGTGCCGAGACTGAGAGCAAGTTTGCCGGATTCACCTTTAGGGATTCCAGCATCGAAACTGAAGGAATCAATGGTAACCGGTCCAAGTTTCTTATGGTTCAGATCATACTCCAAATGCAGGCTGACATCTCCGCCAAAGTCAAATCCCTTGACCAGGTCATACCACAGATATGTAGAGAATTTAAGTTCTATGTCATCCTTAAGGACTTCCTTGATGAATGCCACATCCTGCAGTTTCAGCTTGACAAGGGCATCCTGAATAGCACCGGCATAGCCTACCTGCAGAGTATTGTCGGGCTTCTCTTCACTCTGTCCTTTCTTGATACCATATTTGTCTTCCAAATCTGGGTGGGAATCGGAGAAGCCTAAATAGAACGTCTGAGGATAGTTCCCTATTTCCATTGACATATACTTGGCGTCGAACAACTGCCAAGCGTTGTCACCTCCGGCGTTCTTGCGCTCGAACTGCATAAGGAACATAGCCTGGAGGACCTGCTCATTGAACAGGAAGTCCACGTCCCAGTCCTTCTTGAGCTTGAGGCCGCAGCCTTGGGCAAGCTTTTTCTTGGTGTCATCGTCCACATCCTTGACTTGGGCTCCTCCGCCAACGCCGCCTGCAACCTTCAGGGTCATCGTGTGATCTTTGCCTATATCGAACGTTAGGCCAACATCTCCCTTGAGCAGAACGATACAGTACAGTGATACTTCGGTCTCCTCTTCTTCTTGGTCGTTGCCTTCACCCTTGCTTTCTTTCTCTTCTTCAGCCGCAAACATACATATCTGCAGGAATGCGCTGGCGTTGAAGTCAACCTTACCTTTCTTCTTTGCTTCTTTACCCTTATCGGTGGATATGTTAAGCAGAGTTACTGCGACGAAGTCATTCTCCAGGTCGGACTTATAGTCACAGGTCTTGATAAAATCAGAGAACTCTCTAGTAAACTCATTGTCCGGTATTGAAGGCAGTACATCTTCGATGTATTGCTTGGCTTCTTCTGGAATATCTTTGTACAGGCCGTATGCAAGGTTGCCATAGTCCATGAAACCTTGGTCTGATGTGGCAAAATCGACACTTCTCTTGACAATGTTGCAAACCCAGACTGCCCACTTTGGATCTATAGGTATTGTAACCGGGACATTGTCCTTGAGGAACTGATATCCGCTCTTGATTGCCCGTTCTGCATTTTCTTTCTTTGCAGCATCGTATATGTCATAGATTTGGCGGAGCTGTGCAAGAGTAGGAAGCTTGTCCGCAAGTTCCTTGACAGGGATGGAGTCCAGAAGGGCCTTCAGGAACTCCCTTATAACCTTGCGGATAGCCTCTATAACCATCTTCTTGATCTGCTTGATGACAGGCTTGAATATCTTGGCTACAATCCTGTCCCAGACGCCTTCCGCTACGTCTTTTGCAAATTCCTTTACGTGGTCCGAGTCATACCTGTCCGCCTGTTTGAGCGCAGTATCCACAACTGTTTCCATACACTGGCAGAAGCCGTCGTAGTAGAGCTGCGGCCTTGGAAGAGAAACATCGTCTATGGCAGAGGATACTATATTAATATATTGGGTGACGTCGAGCTCAGAGAAGGCAGCGTCTATCTTGTTGCCCCATTCACCGGAAATGCTGGTTTGCATTGCTCCGGAAAGGAGTCCGCGAACTGCAGCCGTGTCTTCCTTGAGAGTTGCCTCAAGTTGGACTATCACGTTATCAATACGCTGCTCCCACTTGTTCTTTGAGAAGAAGTTGTTGAGATTTGAGTATACGCCGGCAGCCCAGTTGGTGAACTGGGTCTCTGCTGTGGATTTGATGTTTTCTGCAACTTTTTCAGGATCAGGGGCCTGGGATTTCTCAATGGCGTCGAGGATGGAGGGCTTGAGATAATCCTCATAGATGTTCTTGAGAGGTTTTGGCAACGTGCCTTTGCTCAATTCTTTATAAAGGGCTTGAACTTGATCCAGAACCTTGTCTATGATATCCGCATCCTTTATTTCTTTCTTTATATCTGAAAGTATCTTGCTTACCTGGGCGCTGATCTCCTTGTACATTTCCTTAAGGAGATCCAGAACCTTGCGGACTGTCATCACAACAGGCTTAACCTGTTTCCAGAGCTCTGAACGAACTTCGTCCGCCGCTGTGAGAACCTTTTCAGTGAGAGTCTCCAGCAGGGACTCAAGCATACTCCTGAGAGAATTGAAGTCAGGAATACCCGGATAGAACAGACGTGCGATTTCCAACACCTTTGTAATCAGGTTCTGGGCATCTTCGATGGTATCTATGGGGTAAATCTGCTTGAAATAACTGATAGGAGACCTGAACATCCTCTTGATCCTACCCCACTTGAAAGTAGTGATGGTTATTGGATATGAGAAGTTCTCCAGATTGGCAATGAAACCTGACACTGCGCCTGAAGCAGAACTGCCTGCAGAACCAATGGTACTTGCCACTCCGCTTGTGGAAGGTACCGCTCCGCTGAGCAGGGAAAGCTCTTCCTGGAGAGATTCCAGGCCAAATGGAGACACTCCAAGGAAGTCTGCGGTTGCCTTGAGGCCGGCGCCGATATTGCTGGCCATCTCGTCCGTAGCTTCCTTGGCAAGACCCTTGACTTTGGTGACACCGTCCCCTACTGTAGAAACAGCCTTGGAAATTGTGCTCTCTACCTCATTCTGGGCCGACTTGAGCATATTGGTAAAACCGGAAGGCAGCTTGAGGGCTACTTCCTTCTGTCCCACTATTCCCATAAAGTCCAGGAGAGCATAAATCTTTGAAAGGGTGCTTGAAACCTTTTCATATAGATCCTGGTTGAATCCGGCAGAATTCAAGGCGTCTTTAACTTCCTTGGAAAGATGGTCGTAGATGCTTTCCATCTCCTTGACGCTCTCCTCGAAAAGATTCTGTGCAAGGGCTTTTGCCTGATCTACCGTATCGCCCAGTTCTTTCTCCAGTTTATTGACTTCAGACTCGATGTTCTTCTTGAGTTCTGCAACATTTCCCGTGAAATCCTTATACAGGGAGTTGGCCTGCATCTTCACGTACTTGATCTCGTCTTTGAATACTTCCTGGCCGTTCTTGAGGATGGTGATAATCACGTGCTCCACAAGTTTCTTTGCAAGGTCCCCGACATCAACACCGTCCGCAAACTGCTCACCAGCCTCTTTGAGTTCCTTGATGATCTTGTCTGTCTCAACGTCCTGGAAGTCTTTGATCAGCTGGAATATGTCCTTGCCCGTATTGAACAGGGCTTTCATTATGGCCATATAGTCTGCCCCATCCTTGGACAGGTCGGAGAAAGAATCTACCAGACTGTCTGTCAATTTCAGGGTCTTGCTTATCAGGCCTGACAGCTCATTGACTTCATTACAATGGCTTATATCAAAACCGATACGGCCGAAAACTGCATCGATGACTTTGTATCCGGCATCAAGGCCCTGATCCAGATTGGTCATCAAGGATACCTTCTCATCATAAGAGGTATCCAGGTTTTCTACCGCACGTCTGACGCCGGCAAATTCCTTCTCGACATCAAGGAGGAGGCTGTCCTTGGTTTTCTGAAGAAGGAGGACGATTTTATTGGTAATATCGGTGAAAGCTTCCATAAAGCGAACAGTTGGGACTTTTAAATATAATTATAATATTTTTAAATACAACACTTTAGCTTAATTATTTTTATTTTTATATTTGACATTATGAAAGTATTTACATAATTATTCATTATGCAGAGAATTATGCAGGAGAAAGATTATGTTTATCCAGAAAAGCGTATAATTATACTTGTCAACGATTGCTTCTGGCACGGACATCAGGACTGTCCAAAAGAGGATCAGCCTCAGGCTGTCCATGACAAGTGGTCACGAAAAAGGGAGCAGATCCAAAGGATGAACCGTAAATTGTGGACAAGACTTACGGCAAGGGGCTGGACTGTAATCATAACGTGGAAATGCGAACTTTCGGACACGGTGCAAAGGAATTCCGGTATAATCCGATTCCGGGATTATTTGATTATATTGCACAAAGAATTATCAAGACTGAAACTTTTGACCATAAAATGAAAAGACTCCTTCTGACCGCAGCACTGGCCTTCATCCTCGCAGGCAGCGCTGCCGCACAGCCACCCCACGTGCCGGAGAGCATCCGGTTCGCAGGACAGACCATCACCTTCGACCGCCCTGACCTCTACGAGAGGATGGACCGCGAACTCATCACCTTCACCTACATGCACACAAACTCCACCCTGATGCTCAAGAGGTCCAACCGCATTTTCCACGAGGTGGAGCCCATCCTGGAGAAGAACGGCATCCCGGATGACCTGAAATACCTTATGGTGATAGAGAGCAACCTGGATCCGGCCAGCGTATCCCCTGCAGGAGCCGCCGGGCTGTGGCAGTTCATGGCGGCAACGGCGCGCCAGTACGGACTTGAAGTGAACAGCAACGTGGACGAGAGATACAACACGCAGAAAGCCACCGAGGCGGCGTGCAAGTACCTCAAGGACGCGTACGCAAGGTACGGGGACTGGATGACGGTGGCCGCAAGCTACAACGCCGGAATGGGAAGCATATCCACCAAACTTAATGACCAGAGGGAAGACAACGCGCTGGACCTGTGGCTTGTCACTGAAACCAGCCGGTATATGTTCCGCATCCTGGCGGCCAAGATGATGTTCGAAGATCCTATGAGTTTCGGGTTCCACGTCACAGACGCAGATAAGTATATGTATCGCGAACCCCGTAAGGTGGTTACCGTGACCGATACCATCTCTAACCTGGTGGCCTTTGCCGGAGAGCACGGCACCAGCTACGCAAGATTGAAAGAAGCCAACCTTTGGCTGAGGGAAGACAAACTGAACGATTCCTCCCACAAGGTATACTACATCATAATACCATAGATTATTTTATTATTATTTTTACTATATTTGAATATTCAAAAAAAGATACAGCTATTTATGAAAAAAATTTTCTTTCTCTCTTTGCTGATGGTTTTCAGCCTTAACGTCTTCGCTCAGAAAGAAGAAGCGCTCAGGCTTTTAGCAGAGAATCCTGACAGAGCTGCCTGCAATATGCACTCATATGAGTTCTTCCCAATAGAGGACACTCCAGCCCCCAAGGGATTCAAACCATTCTATATCTCTCATTACGGACGTCACGGCTCCCGTTACGAACAGAATACCACCTTTGCCCGCGCAGCACAACAGGGCTTTGCGTACCTTGACCGCCTGGGACTTCTCACCCAGGAAGGGAAAGACCTTTCAGAGATGGTCAACGCAGTTGTAGATGCCCACAAGGGAATGGAAGGCTCCCTTACTCCGCGCGGAGCCCGTGAGCACAAGACTCTCGCCGCCAGAATGGCTCAGAGGTTCCCCGACGTGTTCAAGAACAAGGACCGCAACGAGGTCGACAGTTTCTCCAGCACCAACTTCCGCTGCATCGTGAGCATGTGCAACTTCACCAACAGCCTCAAGGAGAAATTCCCCAAGGGAGATTTCACTTTCACCAGCTCGGAGAAGTTCATGGCATATATCAACCCCAGCCTCAGCGTGCGCAGGCCAATGGACCCTCCGGCACCGCCTAGAAGGCCGTCATCCTCTTCATTCCCTGGCGCAAGACCGGGTGGACAGACTACCGTACAGCCTTTCGTTGCAGAAAGGGGCACTCCGGGATATGATTTCACCCGCTTCCTCACCCCTCTGGTAACAGACTTGGATCAGGCCCTCAAGGTTCTCGGCAACCCTGAGCCTTTAGTAAGGGCAATCTTCAATGCCGGACAGAACTGCCAGAACATAGATTTCCTGGGCATAGATATTTTCAGGAATTATTTCACCACGGACGAGCTGTATTACTTCTGGGCAAGCGGCAACGACAACGTATACCGTATGTGGGCCGGCTCCACAGAGCAGGGAGACGTAATCCGCTACGCCATCATCCCTCTTATGAACGACTTCATAGAGAAGGCTGAAGCAGCCATGCGGCCGGGCAGCCACAGGGCGGCCGACCTCAGGTTCGGACACGACACCTCCATCCTGCCCCTCTTCGCCCTTATGGGAGTCGACGATCTCCAGCACCGCCACTTCCCCTACCGCGAGGCTCACAACAACGGATGGTACGCATTCTTCCAGGTTCCTATGGCAACCAACTGCCAGATGATATTCTACCAGAACAAGAAGGGAGAAGTGCTTACCAAGGTCTTATACAACGAGAAAGAAATCACCTTCCAGGGCATCCAGCCCGTTTCCGGCCCTTACTACAAGTGGGATGACCTCAAGGCGTACTTCCAGAAACTCTGCGACGATGCCTCCAGGCCGTGGAAGTCCCGCAGGGTAATGTAATCAAGCAATTCTTATAAATCCTAATACAGTATGAAAGCTTTATTTTCGGCTATTGCCACATTGGTGCTCAGTTGCGCAACATTGTTTGCCACACCTGGAATCGAGCCGTTGGAGAATTCCCAATACAAAGTAAGTATTGGGGACGTCGCAATGATAGTCGACGCCGCCCACGGCGGTAAAATTCTCTCCTTTACATATCAGGGAACAGAAATCATTTCCCAGATGGAAAGGGTGAACGCTTTTGGAAGCACTTTCTGGACTAGTCCCCAGAGAGAATGGAACTGGCCTCCGGTACCGGAGTATGACAACCTGGAGTACAGCGTGGAAGACCAGTCATACAGCCTCAAACTCAAAGGACAGGTTTCCGAGAGATTCAAATACAGGATAAACAAGGAATTCTACCCCGACCCGGTAGACAACGCCATCGTCGTTACCTACACAATCACCAACGAGTCTGACCAGGAGCGCAAGGTTGCGCCTTGGGAAATAACCCGCGTGCCCAACGCAGGCGTCGTTTTCTTCCAGGCTCCGGTAGAAGCCATCACCCCTGCAAACCTTCTCCCGTTCCGCGCAATGAACGGCATCGCACTCTACGCCGCCGACTCATCTGAAAGGAACCGTAAGATCAACGCCGACGGAAAAGGCTGGTATGTATTCGCCAACGAAGGCCTGATGCTTATGAAGCGCTTCCAGGACCTGGAAGCAGGAGAAGAGGCCCCGAATGAGGCGGAAATCCAGGTTTACGTTAACGAAGGCAAGACCTTCATGGAACTGGAGTGCCAGGGACCTTACACCACCCTCAAGCCGGGTGAGTCCCTCCACTGGAGCGTAAGATGGTACCTGATGCCTATGAATGGCCCCGGCGCAATGCCCGGTATGCCTGGAATGGGTCCTGGCAGCCCTGGCGGACAGAGGCCCGGCGGAGCACCTGGTGGACGTCCCGGCGGTCGCCCGGGAGGACGTCCGGGTGGAGCCCCCGGAGGATTCCCCGGAGGCGGATTCCCAGGAATGGGTTCCAGCAGACAGCAGTAAGCCTCAGTAAATATTAACGCTTTGAAGCGCGGATCACGTTTACAAAATCAACCATCTCTGAAAGCCAAGGCTGGACGAACAGGTTGATGCCGTGGCCCGCGCCTTCTACTAGTGTAAGCCCGCAGGGGATTCCGCGCTTTTGCCAGGCGTCGTAGATTTCCACGCCCTGGCAGTGAGGAACTACGTTGTCCTTTGTTCCGTGGAAGAATATTGCCGGAGGATCGGCAGGATCCAGATATGTGATCGGGCTTATGGTACGGAAGAGGTCGTCCTGGCCGGCGTACTCCACTCCGAGGAGGGCCTCCTCGGGAGTTCCGCCCCAGGGACGCTCCCACTCGCACTCCATATTAAGCAGGTCTATAGGGCCTGACCAGTCGCAGACGCAGTCTACGGCGCTGCTGCAGCCCAGATAAGGGCCTACAGAACCTTCCAGGTCCACCTCGTATTCCCCTACCTTGGCAACTTTTACATTGCTTGTGGCTCCGGCTAGACTGGAGAGATGTCCTCCGGACGAGAAGCCGGATATGGCAATGAATGACGTATCGAACTTATACTCCGCGGCCTTGGCACGTACGAAACGGATGACCGCCTTTATGTCGTTTATCTGGGCCGGAAACTTGGCGTCTGCGCTGGAGCGGTGGTTGGGTGCCACTACGGCATAGCCGGCATCCAGCAGGGCCTGGCCTATGCTGTCCAGGTTGGCCATTCCCTTGGAATTGTTAGAGAACCAGGCGCTTCCGTAGATATGAATAACTACCGGATAGGACGCTTTCACCTCCTTGGGCAGATAAATATCCAAATTATGGTAAACCTCTCCGTCAGAAGCATAGTTGACATCGGTGAACTTCTGTCCACACTGGATCTCAGGCATACGGAAAGAAAAACCTGCCAGCTGGGCGGATGTCATTCCGCCGGGAGCCTGTGCTCCAAGTACTGCCGAAGTACCTAAAAACAGACTGGCGCAAAGTAAAAGTGAAGAAATTTTGTATTTCATTATAAGAAGATTAAGTGTTTAAAGATAACATTTTTTATCTTAGCCTTATGAAAAAATTATTGATAACTCTCTCCGCGCTTGTCTGCGCTATCACCGCCATGGCACAGCCTAGGCTTACCAAAGACAATATCGACGCCGTCCTCAAGGCCATGACCCTTGAGGAAAAGGCAACCATTTGTGTAGGAGGAGCTCGCGCCGCCTTGGTGGACGGCGTCACCTCAGGCCAGGCAGTCGGCCCCGTGCAGGGAGCCGCAGGAAACACCCGCCCCATAGAAAGGTTCGGCATCCCTACCACTTATCTGGCTGACGGCCCCGCCGGCCTCCGAATCAACCCTACCCGCGAGGGAACCACCCAGACATTCTACTGCACGGGATTCCCGGTAGGCACCCTTCTGGCTTCTTCCTGGGACGTCGACCTTGTCAGGAAAGTAACCACCGCAATGGGCAACGAAGTCCTGGAATACGGGGTTGACGTACTCCTCGCCCCGGGAGTAAACCTGCACAGGAACCCCCTCAACGGCCGTAACTTCGAGTATTTCTCAGAGGATCCTGTCCTCTCCGGCAATATGGCCGCCGCGTATATCCTGGGCGTTCAGTCCAACAACGTGGGAACGTCCATCAAACACTACGCAGCCAACAACCAGGAGACAAACCGCAACGAGGACGACGCCATAATCAGCGCCCGCGCCCTGCGCGAACTATACCTCAAGAACTTCGAGATAGCCATAAAGAAAGGCAAGCCCTGGACCGTGATGTCTTCCTACAACAAGCTCGACGGCAAATACTCCCAGCAGAGCGAAGACCTTCTCACCAAGGTCCTCCGCAACGACTGGGGATACAAGGGAATAGTGATGACCGACTGGGGCAGCAAGGCCGCCACGGCCGACGCCGCCGCTGCCGGAAACGACCTTATGGAGCCTGGCAACCAGACCGAGATAGACCGCCTGGTTGAGGCCGTGCAAAGCGGACAGCTGCCTGAGTCCGTGCTGGACAGGAACGTCCGCAATATGCTGGAGTATATCGTAAAGACCCCCGCATTCCGCAAATACAACTATTCCAATAAACCAGACCTCAAGGCACACGCGCAGATTGCTCGCGACGCTGCTGCAGAATCCATTGTGCTTCTCCGCAATCAGAACGTAACGCTTCCGCTGAACGGAGTGAAGAACGTGTCTCTGTTCGGAATCGGCGCCATAAACTTCGTGGCAGGCGGTACAGGATCTGGAAACGTGAACAAGGCTTATGTCGTCAATATGAAAGAAGGCCTTCAGAACGCAGGCTTCAACGTTGACCAGGGCCTTATGGATTACTATGAGGCATACATCGCCCTTGACAGGGCCAGCAAGCAGCTTTCAGCCGTTGACAACCGCGGCTTCGCCGGGCTGGGAGGAAGCATCCTCCAGGACATCGAAGTTCCCGCCGCAGCAATCAGCTACCAGGCCCAGCGCAATGACGTCGCTGTAATAGTAATCACCCGCAACGCTGGTGAAGGCGCCGACCGCAAACTTACGGACGACTTCGAACTCACCGCCATCGAGCGAGACCTCCTCAACAACGTAGCCTCCGCATTCCACCAGAGGGACAAGAAACTGATCGTGGTCCTGAATGTAGGCGGCGTAATTGAGACCGCCTCCTGGAAGCACCTGGCAGATGCCATCATACTCCCCTGGTCTCCCGGTCAGGAGGGAGCCAACGCAGTTGGTGACATCATCGCTGGAAAGGTCAATCCTTCCGGAAAACTTCCTATGACCTTCCCTATGGCATATTTCGACCATCCTTCTTCCAAGAACTTCCCTTACGACTATAACAGGAACGCCCCGGCCGGTCGCGGCCCGCGCGGACCGGTCAAGGACGTGGACTACACAAACTATGAAGAAGGCATCTGGGTGGGCTACCGCTATTTCGAGAAAGCAGGTAAGGACGTTTCCTATCCCTTCGGATTCGGACTCAGTTACACCACTTTCGCTTACAGCAAGCCGTCCGTGAAGGCGACATCTGACGGATTCACAGCCACGGTGACAGTTACCAACACCGGCAAGGTAGCAGGTAAAGAGGCCGTGCAGCTTTATGTTTCCGCTCCTTCAGGCGGAATGGTAAAGCCGAAGAAAGAACTCAAGGCTTTTGCCAAGACCGGAATGCTCCAGCCCGGACAGAGCCAGACTCTCACTTTCACGGTTTCAAATTACGAACTGGCTTCATTTAACCAGGCCGCCAACCGCTGGGAGGCCGCAGCAGGCAACTACTCTGTCAAGTTCGGTACAGATTCCGAGAGAATCCTGGCCTCAGCCGCATACAAGCTGGGCAAGGCCCAGTCCTGGCAGGTGAGCGACTCCTTCCTGGATGTTGCCATCAACGAGATCAATCCTTAATTGTTCTTAACGAAGGCCAGGGTGGCCACGCTGATTCGCACCTCGCCTGAAACACATTCCCGCAAGGCCGAATAGCAGGCCGCAAGCGTGGAACCAGTAGTGAAAGTATCGTCTACTATAAGAATGTGCCGGACGCCCTCCGGCACATTTGCTTTGAATGCGCCAGATATGTTGGAGGCTCTCTGCCGGGCGTCGGCAGCCACCTGCGAGGCGCGCCGGCGGGGCTTGGACAGGATGTCCGCGCGCAGCGGCGCGCCAAGTGCCCCGGCCACCTCAGCGGCAATCACCTCCGCCTGGTTGTACCCGCGCTTCCAGCGCCGCGTCCAGTGCAGGGGCACCGGCACAACGGCATCCACGTCCTTGAAGTGGTCCGCCTGTGCCAGTACCTCCCCCAGCCTGCGGGCGAAGGTCTTCCCTTGCGCAATCCTGAAATTGTATTTCATCTGTCGCGGGATATTGCTGTATCCCGACCCCGAATTGTAGAAAAACAGTGCCACGGCGTAGCAGTAACGTTCGCGCACGCCCTCCGGCACCACTATCCTGGCGTTGAATTCGTCGGCCATCGCATTGTGTGTGCTCTCCCAGAAGTGGGTATAGGGGAAGTCCATGTCGCAGCCGAGACAGATGTACTCTTCGCGAAGGTTCAGAGGACGGCCGCACACTATGCACAAACGGGGCATCAGCAAATCTGCCAATGCCCTGCAAGAAGTCTTCAAGTTCAGTTTAGCAAAGAGGGGATCCATCAGCAAGCCATCGCTCCGCAGCAGTTGATTACCTGGCCGCTGACATAGGAAGAAAGGTCGCTGGCCAGGAAGAGAGCCACGTTGGCAACGTCTTCCGGAGTTCCGCCCCTGCGAAGAGGGATGGTCTTGACCCACTGGTCGCGAACGTCCTGAGGCAGAGCCGCAGTCATTTCAGTGATTATGAAACCCGGGGCTATGGCGTTTGCCCTGATGCCGCGAGGGCCCATTTCCTTTGCAATGGACTTGGTAAGGCCTATGAGACCGGCCTTGGAAGCCGAGTAATTGCACTGTCCGGCATTCCCGGAAACTCCCACTACCGAAGACATATTGATGATGCTGCCTCCGCGCTGCTTTGCCATTACCGGAGTAAGCGCGTGGATGAAATTGAAGGCAGACTTGAGGTTCACTGTAAGGACGGCGTCCCACTGCTTCTCTTCCATCCTGAGCATAAGGCCGTCGCGTGTGATTCCGGCATTGTTCACCAGAATGTCTATGCGGCCGAATTTCTTGACTATGTCTTCTACCACCTGATGCGTCTGCTCAAAGTCGGCAGCGTTGGAGGCGTAAGCCTCGACCTTGTGGCCGAAGGCTTCCAGCTCAGCTACCGTCTGCTTTGCCACGTCGTTTATCTCAAGATCCGTAAATGCTATGTCTGCACCCTCCTGCGCGAACCTGAGTGCGATGGCCTTGCCTATTCCTCTTGCCGCGCCCGTGATGAGGGCGACTTTTCCGTCTAAAAGTCCCATATTATTCCTGATTCATTATTGTTTCTATATCGTCCGGTGCAATTGGCAGCCTGTTGGGGCCCAGCCTGCGGGCTCCGTCGGGGGTTACCAGCACGTCGTCTTCGAGTCGTATTCCGCCAAAGTCGTAATAGGACTCCAGTTTAGAGTAGTTCACCACGTCCTTGGCCTTGCCTTCCTCCTTCCACTTTTCTATGAGGGCGGGGATGAAGTAGATGCCGGGTTCGTCAGTTATCACGTTGCCGGGGACAAGGCGCCTTGCCATACGCAGGCTGCCCAGGCCCAGCTGCGAGGAACGTTTCTGGTCGGGGTCGTAGCCCACCAGGTTCTCGCCCAGGTCTTCCATATCGTGAACGTCCATTCCCATATTGTGGCCCAGGCCGTGAGGCATGAACAGGCCTGCTATGCCGTCCGCAACCATCTGGGGCACGTCGCCGCGCACCAGGTCAAGTGCCTTGAGGCACTCCAGCATATGAGCGGCTACCGCAAGATGCACGTCGCGGTACGTGGTTCCGGGCTTGGTGAGGGAGAACGCCAGCTCGTTGCACTCATACACTATCTGGTAGATGTCCCTCTGCTTGGGGGTGAACTTGCCTCCTGTAGGATATGTCCTGGTGAAGTCGGATGCATAGTGATTGTTGTTCTCCACGCCGGCGTCTATCACCAGCAGCTTGCCGGGCTCCAGGATATTGTCGTGGGCGTGGCAGTGGAATATCTCTCCGTGCTGCGTGAGGATTGTGGGGAAAGACACTCCCCAGCCCTTTGCCAGGGCCACGCCTTCCATATCACCCACAATCTGCTGCTCCACCACGCCCAGCTTGACACCTCGTCTTGCTACGGTGTGCATCTGCTGGCCGAGGTCGCAGGCGTTGTCTATCTCCGCTATTTCAAGGTCGTCCTTGACAAGCCTCATTGAGACGATGGCGCGTATCAGGGCCTCTGAAGGCTCTTCTATGCCAAGTTGCTGCATCTTGAGGGTGTTGTAATAGCGGTAAGGCGGCACTGCGTGTATCTTGCGGCCTTTGACTATAGCCTGTGAGACGACCCAGTCCAGTTTGGAATACGGGGCGCTGTTCTGCACTCCCGCGCTTGCTGCAACGCTTGCCACAGAGGGCATAGGACCGGTCCAGATGATGTCATCTATGTCGACATCGTCGGCGAAGATGGTCTCAGTGCCGCTGTCAAGGTCAAGGACGGCGGCGTAACGCGGCTCGTCAATCCCGAAATAGTAGAGCCAGTTGCTGTTCTGGCGCCATTTATAGCAGTTGTCCTTGTATTGGGCAGGTGCCTCCACATTGCCCAGGAACACTATTATTCCGCCCTGGTCAGAGAGTTTCCGGCACAATTCCCTGCGCCTTGCGACATAAACTTCCTTAGAAAACATATCCCTTTTTTGTCTTTTTAGTTATCTTTACAAAGATACGAAGAAATCGGAATTATGATAGTACTGGCCATACTCGGTATCCTTGCCGGAGTTATCGGAATCATCGGAAGCCTGTTTCCCGGAATCCCGGGACCTCCCCTCAGCTGGGCGGGACTCCTGCTGATGTATTTCTACGGAAGAGCTGGCAAAGGAGACCCCATATCCACAAAACTCCTGATTATCTGGCTGGCCATAGTGATAGTGGTGGCCATAGTGGGATATATCATCCCTTCCTATACCACCAAACTCACGGGTGGCAGCAAGTACGCCTCGCGCGGAGCCATCATAGGTCTCATCGCCGGTATCTTCATCCCGCCCATAGGAATGATAGTGGGAAGCCTCCTGGGTGCCTTTCTGGCAGATTTCATATTCGACGACAAAGGCGTCTGGAAGTCCTTCAAGGCTTCAATCGGGGCTTTTGTGGGATTTATGTGTACCACCGGAATAAATATCATCTGTTCCGGACTGATGATGTATTATATAATAGCTGCATTGTAAGTTTTAATCTTATTATAATTATGAAGAAACTGTTATTGACAACCGTTGCGCTCGTATGCCTCTGCGCCTGCGTAAAATCCGAACCCGGACTGGTGAAAGTGGAAGGAGGATACATCCAGGGCGTAGTTACAGAAGATATGACCGTTTACAAGGGAATCCCCTTTGCTGCTCCTCCGGTAGGTGAGCTTCGCTGGAAAGCCCCCCAGCCTGTAATAGCTTGGGATGGAGTTCGCCAGGCTGACGAATTCAGCAAGGGCCCCGTACAGGGAGCCCGCAATATGGACGCCTTCGGCGAGGACTGCCTCTACCTGAACGTATGGAGCCCGGCTAAGTCGCCCAAGGACAAACTGCCTGTGATGGTATGGATATACGGAGGCGGCTTCAGCGGAGGAAACGCAGCCCAGTTCGACGGAGCACCCCTGGCACGCAAGGGCGTGATCCTGGTTACGATCAACTACCGCGTCGGCTATCTGGGATTTCTCGCACATCCTGAACTCAGTGCCGAGAACCCCGAAGGCGTTTCAGGAAACTACGGCCTTCTGGACCAGATTGCAGCCCTCAAGTGGGTGCAGAACAACATAGGCGCCTTTGGAGGAGATCCGGGCAACGTGACCATATTCGGAGAGTCCGCAGGCGGCATTTCAGTCAGCATGCTGTGCGCTTCGCCGCTCGCCAAGGGCCTTTTCCGCAGCGCTATTTCACAAAGCGGCGGCTCTTTCGGCCCTTATCGTCCTACATCATATCCTGGAGAGAATATGAAACTCCTGAAAGTGGCTGAGCAGGACGGAGTTGCCTTCGCACAGGCTATGGGCGCATCCTCTCTCGAGGAACTGCGCGCAATTGACGCCACCAAGTTCGTGGGCGGCCCCGTTACTGGAGGCGCCTGGCCTATAGTGGACGGCTACGTTATCCCCGACGACCAGTACAAGATGTACGAGAACGGCAACTTCAACGACGTGAACATACTTGTGGGATACAACTCCGACGAGGGTGCAAGCTTCTCCCGCGAGAGGGATCCCAAGGCCCACAGGGCTTCCATTGAGCAGAGGTTCGGCCCTTATACCGATGCTCTGCTCCAGGCCTATCCCGTAACTGAGACCACCGTTCCCAAGAGCGGCAGGGACCTGATGCGAGACGCCGCCTTCGGCTGGCACACCTGGATATGGTGCCGCCTGCAGGCCCAAAAGGGCAAGTCCAACGTATACCTGTACTACTTTGACCAGCACAGGGACTATCCCGAAGGGTCTCCGCAGTACGGACAGGGATCGCCTCACGGCCAGGACGTAAACTTCGTCTTCCAGATTCCGGACGATTCACTCCCTACCAACAAGGCTCTCTCCAACATAATCGGAGACTACTGGACCAACTTTGCCAAGTACGGCAATCCTAACGGAGAAGGCCTCCCTCAGTGGCCTGCCTTCACTCTGGAAGATTCCAAGGCAATGTACCTTAGCGGAGACCAGCCGTTCGCAGGTCCCGTCCCGGACGAGAAGTCACTTTGGGTAATGGATTCATACTTTGCCTGGAGAAGGTCTCCGGAAGGAGCCGCCTGGGCCAAATAGACTTTTTACGGCATTGCAGATGTTGGCTTTGGCCACATCCGGGCGCATTGCCTCATCGATTGACTGTCCTCCCGGCTTCACCGGGAGGATTTTTATGAATCCTGCGCCGGCCACTGCGGCTTGGTCGCGGACTATGCCGCATAGCGCCAGGACGGGCACGTCCAGCGCGCGGCAGCGCTCCAGCACAGCGCAGCAGGCCTTGCCGCGAAGACTCTGGCCGTCGAGACAGCCCTCGCCGGTGATGACCAGGTCAGACTTGACTGCTATGGCATCGAAGCCGAGGGCGTCCAGGACAATCTGGGCACCGCTCTGCAGCGGCGCGGCCAGGAAGGCATTCAATGCTCCGCCCACGCCCCCGGCCGCGCCGCTCCCCGGCACCGCCTGAAGGTCCGGGCCTGCTCCCCCGCTGACGAAGGCCGCTCCGGACCCGGCCAGCACCAGGCTGGCAAAGTGCCGCATCCCCCTGTCAAGGGCCTTCACCTGCTCCGGGTCCGCACCCTTCTGGGGCGCGAAGACCGCAGCGGCTCCCTCAGGCCCGTAGAAGGGGTTGTCCACGTCGCAGGCCACCCTGAAACGGGCTTCGCGCAGACGGCCGTCGGCGGCTGTCGCATCTATCCTGACTATGCACTCCAGGTATCCGCCTCCGGCCGGCACCGGCTTCCCCTCCGAATCCAGGAAACGCCATCCTAAAGCGCCGAGCATCCCAGTGCCCGCATCGTTGGTGGCGCTTCCGCCCACGCCAATGACGAAATCCCGGCAGCCGCGCCCAAGCGCGTCCAGAATCAGTTCCCCAAGGCCCTGGCTGGACGCTTTCATAACGTCCCTTTCACTCTTCTCCAGCAGGGTCAGGCCGCTCGCGGCGGCCATTTCGATAATGGCCCGCTCCCCGGCAACGGCATATCTGGCCTCCACAGGCCTTCCCAGAGGGTCGTGCACACGTGCACTCACGACCTCTGCGCCAAGCGCCGGCGCCAGGGCCTGCACCAGCCCCTCGCCGCCGTCAGCCATCTCCAGGCAGTGCACCTCGCACCCCGGAAGAACCTCCAACAGGGCTCCCCGCACAGTCTCTGCCACTTCCCTTGAAGAAAGCGACCCTTTGAAAGAATCAGATGCCACAGTGATTATCATAACCCTTAATTTAAGCACTTTTTTTATCTTTGTTAGTATGAAAGACCGAATTTTCCAACTTGACCTCATACGGACTGTAGCCATCATCCTGGTTATCTTCCAGCATAGCTGGTCCATATTGGATTTGGACATCCCCGCCCAAGTGTTTTCCTACCACGGATACAAAGCTTTGATTTACGGTGTCCCTCTGTTCGTGATGCTTTCGGGCTTTTTCCAGCTGCGAGGCGGACCCAAGCCTGTCGGCTCCTTTCTGAAAAACAGATTCGGGCGCATCCTGCCCCCGTTTTTCTTCTGGATGGTGATTGTCTATATTCTGTCTGCACTCACTGGCAGGTACCAGGATATAACGTCTTTCAAAGATGCCGCCCTTGCATTCTTCCCCTATTTTCTGGAGAACAAGATAAACATAGCGTTCTGGTATGTCTTCATGCTGTCGGGGCTCTACCTTATTACACCCGTCCTGCAACGCGCAATAGATTCTTCTGCCAGCAGCAAGCGGCTTCTGGAGTATTGCCTCGGCCTATGGATAATAATGACCGTGCTGTGCGACTTCCTGCCCCAGTTTGAACTTGTGCGCCAGTTCCCCATTGCCGGGAGATATCTCGGATACTACCTTGCTGGGTATTATGTGACGGTATTCCTTGAAGACCGCAAGGTTAACCTGCCGTCCGGAATCGCAGGGTTCATGGTCTCATTTACTGCAAACGTCCTTCTGATGTATGCCGGTCACGAGTATTTGTTCCTGGAAGTTCTGGAAGTGCTGTCTCTGTTCCTGGTCCTGAAGTCCGTCCAGGTACGGAAGCAGAACTTGTTCACAAGGGCGACGACTTCAATCAGCCGCTACAGTTATACTATCTACCTGACGCATTTCATGCTAATCCGCTTCCTCTGTTCCTACTTTCCCCAGTTCTTCCCACAGCACTGGGCAACACCTGTCTATACCACTTTCATCGTCCTTGCCGCAGAGTACCTGTTCTGCTTCGCTCTCGACAAAATTAAATTCATACCGGACAGGCTCACAGGCATATCTTAATTTTGCATTTAGATTATTAATGTAGTATATTTGGCAGTTTAAATTAGCGATCATTTATCACTTAATAGTTTTTTTATTATTAACCTTTGCCTATGGAAAAAAGAAAACTTTTTCTAACGGCATTGCTGGTAATGGTCTCCTTGGCTTTTGCTTCAGCCCAGACCCGTTCGGTCAAGGGTACGGTGATTGCCAAGTCAGACGGATTGTCAGTCCCTGGCGCCTATGTCCAAGTGGAGGGCACCAATATGGGAACCGTCACAGACCTGGACGGTAACTACCAGATTGACAACATACCAGAAAATGCCACAACGCTCATCGTGACGTTCCTGGGTTACAAGCAGGTTCGTGCTGCAATAGCACCTGTCGTCAACGTCGAGCTTGAAGACGATGCCGAGATGTTGGAAAGCGTCGTCGTCACCGGTATGCAGAAGTTGGACCGCCGACTCTTCACCGGTTCCGCCGCCAAGGTTGACGCCAACGAGGCCAAGATCGACGGTATGGCGGATATCTCCCGCTCCCTTGAAGGCAAGGTGGCCGGAGTTTCCGTTCAGAACGTATCAGGAACGTTCGGTACTGCACCTAAGATCCGCGTCCGCGGCGCCACTTCTATCTATGGCTCATCCAAGCCCCTCTGGGTTGTGGACGGCGTCATTATGCAGGATGTAGTGGACGTATCTGCAGACGAGCTCTCCTCAGGTGATGCAAACACCCTGATCTCCTCTGCTATCGCAGGACTCAATTCAGACGACATAGAGTCCTTCGACATTCTCAAGGACGGTTCTGCAACCTCCATCTACGGTGCTCGCGCAATGGCGGGCGTTATCGTAATCACCACCAAGAAAGGCCGTGCAGGACAGAGCCACATATCCTATACCGGTGAGTACACCGTGCGCCTGAAGCCTATGTACTCCACCTTCAACATCATGAACTCCCAGGACCAGATGTCCATCTACCAGGAACTCGAGCAGAAAGGCTGGCTTAACTATGCCGAAACTGCAAACGCTTCTGCAAGCGGTATCTACGGAAAGATGTACCAGCTCCTGAGCCAGTATGACGCTTCTTCCGGCCAGTTCGGTCTCCCGAACACCTATTCCGCAAGGGCAGACTACCTGCGCGCAGCCGAGTACCGCAACACCAACTGGTTCGACCGCCTTTTCTCTACCGCCATCCAGCACAACCACTCCGTTTCAATTTCCGGAGGTACGGAGAAGAGCAATTACTATGCTTCCCTCTCCGTAATGGACGACCCGGGTTGGACGCTCCAGAGTTCGGTTCAGCGTTATACCGCCAACCTCAACGTAACCCACAAGATCTACGACAACCTTACCCTCAATATGATAAGCAACGCTTCTTACCGCAAGCAGCGTGCTCCCGGAACCCTGGGTTCTTCAGTGGACCTGGTTCTCGGAGAGGTTAAGCGTGATTTCGACATCAACCCTTACTCTTACGCGCTCAACACTTCCCGCGCCCTGGATCCGGATGAGTTCTACACCCGCAACTACGCTCCGTTCAACATTGTCCACGAGTTGAACAACAACTATATGGACCTGAACGTCGCCGATTTCCGAGTGCAGGGAGAACTCTCCTACAAACCGTTCTCGCAGCTGGAACTCACGGCCCTGGCAGCCTTCAAGCGTTCTGCTACCACCAATGAGCATTACATCCTGGACAACTCAAACCAGGCTATGGCTTACCGGGCAATGGATACGCCTACCATCCGCGACAACAACTCCTTCCTGTATGACGATCCGGACAACCCTTACGAGTTCCCTATCTCAATTATGGAGAACGGAGGTATCTTCCAGCGCACCGACAACAGTATGAACGGCTTCGACTTCCGTGCAACGGCAAATTACAACAACACCTTTGCTGCAAGTCACATTGTCAACCTCTATGGAGGTATGGAGATCAACTCCATAGACCGTCACAGTACCTGGTTCCGCGGCTGGGGTATGCAGTATGCAATGGGCGAGATTCCCAACTACAACTACAAGGTATTCAAACGCGGCAACGAGGAGAACACCAAGTACTATACCCTGACCAATACCCGCGACCGCAGCGCTGCCTTCTTTGCCAACGGCACCTACTCATATAAGGGCCGCTACACTCTCAACGGAACCATCCGTTACGAGGGTACCAACAAGCTTGGAAAGAGCCGCTCCGCCCGCTGGCTGCCTACCTGGAACATCTCCGGAGCCTGGAACGCCCACGAGGAGAACTTTATGAGAGATCTCTATCCTACCATCTCACACCTCTCCCTCAAGGCTTCCTATTCCCTTACCGCAGACCGCGGGCCAGCCTGGGTAGACAATTCCCTGATCAAGATATCATCTGACACGCCTTGGCGTCCGAGCACAGGAACACGCGAATCAGCCCTGTACATCGAGAGCCTTGCAAACGATGAACTTACATACGAGAAGAAGAAAGAGCTGAACCTTGGCCTCGAGGCCGGATTCATAGACAACCGCATCAACCTCTCCTTCGACTGGTACACCCGTAAGAACTATGACCTCATCGGTATCATCAACACCCAGGGTCTGGGCGGTGAGGTTCAGAAGTACGGAAATGTCGCAGCTATGGATTCTGACGGCATCGAGCTCTCCCTCACTACAACCAACGTTAGGACACAGGATTTCTCCTGGACAACCAACTTCATCTATTCGCACTCCCACAACGAGGTTACGATGCTGAAGAACACCTCCAGGATGATAGACCTCATCTCCGGTACCGGTTTCACAATGGAAGGCTACCCCGTACGCTCCCTGTTCTCAGTAAAGTTCCAGGGCCTGAACAGCGAAGGTCTCCCTACGTTCCTGAACCAGAACAAGGAAGTCACCGTGGACGACATCTACTTCCAGACCAGGATGGATGACAAGTCCGACTTCCTGGAGTACTCTGGCAGTGTAGACCCCACCGACGTAGGTTCCCTCGGAAACACCTTCCAGTGGAAGAACTTCCGCCTGAATGTCTTTATGACCTACAGCTTCGGAAACGTCATCCGCCTGGATCCCGTCTTCCGTCAGAGCTACAATGACCTTGATTCAATGCCCAAGGAGTTCAAGAACCGCTGGGTAGCACCTGGTGACGAGGAATACACTACTATCCCTGTCATTGCCAGCACTATGCAAGTCCGCTGGTACCGTGACAACAGCGAGGGCCTCCAGTATGCATACAACGCATACAACTACTCGACCGAGCGCATCGCCAAGGGCGATTTCATCCGTATGAAGGAAATCTCCCTGAGCTACGACTTCCCCAGGAAGTGGCTCGACCCCATCAAGCTCAGCGCCCTCTCCCTCAAGCTTCAGGCCACCAACCTCTTCCTGATCTATGCAGACAAGAAGCTCAACGGCCAGGATCCTGAATTCTTCAACACCGGCGGTGTGGCCGTCCCGGTTCCTAAACAGTTCACCCTTACGCTCAGGGCCAGTTTTTAATTAATGGAGGAAGATATTATGAAAATTAACAAGATAATCCTTGCCCTTTCTGCAGGTATGTTGCTTTTCGCCTCCTGCGACGAATTCCTGGATGTCAACCCGGATAACCGTGCTAGCGTAGACACCGAAGAGAAAGTCATCAAGCTTCTGGCTTCGGCCTATTCCAACACCAACTACGTCCTGGTTACAGAACTTATGTCCGACAATGTGGATGAATATACGTCCAGTACTTATACAGACCGCTTCGTAGAGCAGGTTTATGCCTGGCAGGATGTTACAGAGACCGACAACAGCGATCCTGAGAATATCTGGAGCGGTGCTTACAATGCCATCGCCAATGCCAACGAGGCCCTTGCCGCCATCGAAGAGATGGGCGGCCCCACCACGGAGGCTCTCAGGCAGGCCAAGGCCGAGGCTCTCGTCAGCCGTGCCTACAACCACTTCCTTCTGGTGAACATCTTTGCGAAGAACTACAACCCGAAGACCAGCGCCACCGATTTGGGCGTCACCTATATGACTAAATCCGAGACTACCCTGGCCCCCAAATACGAAAGGAACACAGTTGCGGAAGTATATGAACTGATTGAGAAAGACCTCCTGGAGGCTCTTCCCAATATAGGAGACCTCAACTACTCTGTTCCCAAGTACCACTTCAACAAGAAGGCCGCCTATGCCTTTGCCGCCAAGTTCTTCCTCTTCTATGAGAAATGGGATGAAGCCATCAAGTACGCCGACCTCTGCCTGGGCTCCGCGCCCAAGAGTATGTTGCGCGACTGGAAGGCTTACAACGCCCTTTCTCAGGATTTTGAAGTCCTTACCCGCAACTATATTGACGACTCGCACAAGGCCAACCTCCTGTTGACGACAGCCTATTCAGATATCGGATTGGTATTCGGCCCTTACGGCTACCGCAAGCGCTTTATGCATGGCGCTTACCTGGCAAACAGGGAAGACGGAAATGTCACTCAAGTATGGGGAACTCCCGGTTGGTACTCAGGTTTGCATACCTACCAGGGATCCGGTTACGACTTTACCATTTTCTTCAAGCTCCCGTACATTATGGAATACATCGACCCTGTGGCAAGGACAGGTTATGCCCACTCAGTCCTGACTCTTTTCACAGCAGACGAGACCTTGTTGATCAGGGCGGAAGCAAAGGCCCTGAAGGGAGACTTCGAAGGCGCTCTGGAAGATATGAACATCTGGCTGCACAACATCAGTTCCACCAAGGTTGAAGTCACCCAGGATATGATCAATTCCTACTACGGCTCCATGGCCTACGCCACCTGGCTGAATTCCACCCCAAAGAAGCATCTGCACCCTGCATTCACGATCGGTGCCGAAGGCTCCGACCAGGAGAACCTCCTCCAGTTCATCCTCCATATGAAGAGGATCGAGACCCTTCAGCTGGGCCAGCGCTGGTTTGACGTGAAGCGCTACGGCATAGAGATCTGGCGCCGCCAGATGGATGCTACCGGCAACCCTTCAATGCAGACTGACGTATTGACCGTCGACGATGAACGCCGTGCCGTACAGATTCCTCAGAAGGTAATCGATGCCGATTACACTCCTAACCCGAGGAAGGATGTCACTGCAGATTCTCCTATGCTTATTCCCAATGACTAAATCGCAAGCAAGATGAAAAAGTATATCATTTATTTTACAGCTATATTGGCAGCCCTGCTGCTTGCCGTTGCCTGCGAACAAGACAACCCGGATACCAGCTACAGCGTTATCGCCGAGCCTATCCAGGAGCAGAACGCTTTCGACAAGTGGCTGGAAGCCAATTATGTCAATCCGTACAACATTGACTTCAAATATCGCTATGAGCTGAATGAATCTGATGTCAACTATTTCACCATCCCGGCCGATATGGACAACTCCATCATTATGGCCCACCTGGTGAAATACCTCTGCGTGGACACCTACGACGAGGTTGCCGGCATCAGTTTCACACGCACATACTTCCCCAAGATGTTCTTCCTGATAGGGGAATGGGAGTACCGCAACAACGGAACCTATATCCTGGGTACCGCAGAAGGCGGAAAGAAGATCCTCCTGTCAGGTATCAATTACCTGGACCAGTATATGGTATCTGAAGACGCACTCAACTACTACTACATCAAGACAATCCACCACGAGTTCACCCACATCCTGAACCAGACCCTGGCCTACCCGGCCGACTTCAAGGAGATCAGCGGTTCTGACTATAT
Organism: Bacteroidales bacterium; assembly: GCA_017437825.1. Taxonomy (GTDB): domain Bacteria; phylum Bacteroidota; class Bacteroidia; order Bacteroidales; family UBA932; genus Cryptobacteroides. The sequence continues at coordinate 3,832 of JAFRXC010000062.1, read as the reverse complement.
CGCGGACGAGTGGAACCTGACAAGCGGATGGCTGCAGAAGGGCTTCATCACCCAGTATTCCCAGCATTCCGACCGTGAGGATTTTGCCGAGATGCTCTCTACCTACATCACCAACACCGAAGAGCAGTGGGATGCCTGGATGACCCAGGCCGGTGACGGTGCCGAAACCATCCAGGCCAAGCTGGACATTGTACGCAGCTACATGCTTTCCGGATTCGACATCGACATAGATGTCCTCCGCAGCACTATCCTGCGTCGCCAGGACGAGGTTATGGACGGCCGCGTAGACCTGACTTCAGTTACTGTAGAGTAATTTAAAATGGAAAAACGTATGAAAAGAAAAAACATCATAGCACTCCTGGCTGCGGCAGCCCTCTTCCTCCCGTTGCAATCCTGCCTTAAGGATCAGGCCGACATATTTGAGGAATCGGCATCCGAGCGTATGCAGAACAGGATGAAGGATGCAGCCAACGTCCTGGAAGCCAATTCCAACGGATGGGTGATGCTTATCTATCCTGCTACACCTTCTTCCTACGATGATGCGGATCCCCTTACTTCAATGAACGGTGGCTATGCTTATGCCGTCAAGTTCAAGGACGGCAAGGTGACAGCGATGAGCGAGCGCGATTTCAATATGACCGACACAACTTTCACCGCTGTGGAATCTACTTACAAGATTACCAACGATGAGGGTCCTGTCCTTTCGTTCGACACTTTCAACAGTGTCCTGCACTACTGGTCAACCCCCAGCGGTTCCTCTGCCAATTATCAGGGCCGCGGCGGTGACTTCGAGTTCGTACTGGACCAGGTATCCAATGACTACATCCGCATGACCGGAAAACGCTGGAGAATCCAGGCAGAGATGTTCCCTATCACCACAGGCGATATGGGCGAGTACCTGAAGGGCATCCTTCGCAATAAAGCTGGTATGAGCGGTATCACATACGGTGTTACAGCCGGTTCAGAGAAAGTTGAAGGATACCTCTACGAGACCAACGGTACTCCTACCTCAGGTTCCAGCCGCTATCTCCGCATCACTCTTCCTGGTGAAGACGGTATAATTGATGACGATGATGAAAGGATAAAGATACCTTTTGCAATCCTTCCCGACCGCTGCAGGCTATACCAGCCTATGGAGATTGGAGAGTATTCCTTCCAGGAGTTCACCATCGACCCCCAGACCAACGACATAAAGGTTCTGGATTCCAATGATATCGTATGGGGACATCCGTTCTCATACCTGCCAAAGGAGAAGTACGTCGGCAACTACACGTTGACTTACAACAAGAATGACGACATCCCTACTTTGGAGGCCAAGACCATCAATGTTTCCATTGCCCTCGACGACGAAGGAACCCTCCTGCTCAAGGGTCTCAACGACAAATACGACATTCCTCTCCAGTTTGACGAGTGGAAAGGCGTAGCCCAGATAGCCGGCGCCAAGAACCTCGGCCAGGTGGAGACCAATAACAACGGATTCGCCCGCTTCTGCTTCTGCGACAGCGCCTTTATGGAAGAAGACGAGACTTTCGCTTCCAGAAACTACTTCTATTACCGTACTTCCAAGTCGGTTATGATAGAGCTCATCTGGGACCAGGTGGATGCCAACAATCCATACTTCAAGTTCGAGAGCCATAACGGCTGGGCCATTCTCAGCGGCGCAATGGAGCTCCATCTTCCTGACGGATTCTACCTGCATGCCTGGAAGACTGCCACAGGTACCGGTTCCTCTGCTGATTACGGTGCACTGGATCTGGCTTCCGGACTCGGCTTCAACACCGGTGCAAAGGATGAAGACGGAAACGTAGTCGGCTCACGTGCCCTGCCGTATGTCTACAGTCTCACCAAAAAATAGAATTGCCCTATGAAAAAGATATTATACTTTCTTACAGCCATCCTGACCCTGGGAATGCTCGCAGCTTGCGACAACGGGGAAGGTGACGTGATTTCCTATGGCAACAAAGACCTTAAAGTCAAAGAGGCTAACCTGCTGTTCGGCCCTCAGGGCGGCACCAATACCATCACAGTAGAGTCCGCCAATACTGTCACGGCTACGTCCGGTTCTTCCTGGGCTTCCGTAGCAGTGAACGGAAACCAAGTGTCGGTAACTGTTCCCGCCTGGTCTTCAAACGAGTCCCGCTATGCCAAGATCACCCTCAAGGCAGGCAACGAGACTGCCAGCGTGACCATCCAGCAGAGCGGCGTCCTTGTAAAGGATTTCAATCCTGAGGACATCTCTGCTCCTGGCAAGCCCATAAGCTATGACTTCCCGTTCATATCCAACGCCGTAATGACAGCGTCTGCTGACGTTGACTGGATTACCACCAGCGTCGTGAAGGGCATTGACACAGATGTCGACACGCTTCGCGTTTCCCTGGAGGCAAATGACTCAATCGATCCCCGCAGCGGTGTCGTATCCTACGCTTCCGGCTCTTATGACGGAACAATCAACGTGAGCCAGGCCGGCGCCATGGTACGCATAGACAACTGGACTATCACCTACGAAGGTGTAACCAAGGTTGAAGGCAAATCCAGGGACGACATTCTCGTAACTGTTGGAGAAGAAGATTACGGCAAGTACGCCCTCGCAGTTGTTCCTGCAAGCCAATACAAGGCTTCCGGACTGTACATAGACGACTTCATCGTAATGGTAGTCGCCCCTACTCTGGCCAAGGGCGAAAAGACCGCCGAGACCGAACACTTCTACTATCCGAAGTTCGAGAACGGAGACTACATCGCTTTTGCTGTAGGATTCAACGACGACGGCCTCACCAGCGGATACTACCAGTATCTCGAGTTCACCATAGACAGGGAGAAGAGTCCTTACGAGAAGTGGCTCGGAACCTGGTCCGTACCTCGTGGCGACGGCAATACCGACGAGTGGATCATCACTGAGATCACTGAGGACGAAAGCGTCAAGATTCAGGGAATCTGCGGAGCCAGTCCTGATTGGATGCAAAACGACGCAGGTGCCGTAGCACAGTTCGACCCTGAAACCGGAATGCTGATAGTAATGAACGATCAGGTTATCGACAGCTGGGTAGACGATACTTACGGCAATTTGAACCTCACACTGCAAGGAACCATCAACTATAACGGCAGCGTTACCCGCGCCGGTGGAGACTATGCTATAGGATACCTCGAGCTTAAATCTGACAATACCGCAGAAATGAACGGTCTGGAGGTAAATCTCTCCGTTGGTTCATTCCCTATCAGGGGTATGCGTTACTTCGGAATTGTCAGCGCCGGCGGAATGGCCTGGAGCGCCATTACAGAACAGGTATTCCCTGCCAAGATGACCTTGAAATAAAGTCTCTTCGAGACAACTGATACAAAAAATAGCTCCCGGATTTCGGGAGCTATTTTTTGTATTTCTAGTTCTGAGAACTATTTGAACAGGAGCTGTGCGAACTGATAGAGGCTGCGGCGCCAGGTGTGCCACTCGTGAGCGGTTCCCTCAGAAATATATCCGACAGCGTTCATTCCGATTCCCCTGAGAGCCTCGGCTGCTTCCATAACCCTGGGATTCTCCTTGCTTCCGCTGCTCATGAACACCACCTTGTTGGTCTCCTTGTAACCAGCAGATCCCTGAATGTCCTCTACGCTCATTACGCCGCCGCTGAAGAGGCCGACATAAGCGAAGGTGGTAGGATTTGCCATAGTGGTCCTGCGGGTCTGGCCGCCACCCATTGACAGACCTGCCATAGCACGGTGCTGTGCGTCGGGAATTACGCGGTACTCTTTCTCAATCATAGGGATGATGTCATTGATGAGGACCATTGCAAATGCGTCACCTACGTTAGGTGCTCCATTCTGTCCGGCAGGAAGTTTT
>JAFRXC010000061.1 GCA_017437825.1 Bacteroidales bacterium | reverse complement strand
GCGAGCAGGAGGTGGCCGCCATCTCCCGTACCCTCAAGCAGACTGCTAAGGAACTTGACGTGCCCATAATCGCGCTGTCCCAGCTCTCGCGCCAGACGGTGCAGCGTTCGGGAGGCAGCGGCAGACCGCAGCTCTCCGACCTGCGCGAATCCGGCTCCATAGAGCAGGACGCCGATATGGTAATCTTCATCCACCGTCCCGATGCACTGGGCCTTTCTGCAGACCCGGCCGGAAAGGAGGAGACCCAGATAATAATCGCCAAGCACCGTAACGGATCAGTGGGAGAAATCCCTATGATATTCAAGAGCGAGCAGATCAGGTTCATGGAGCAGACTGATTCGCTGGATGTGCGGGCCGCTTCTATTGTGGCGTCCGGCATCAACGGGTCGCCCTCCGACGATTTCCCCAATAATCCATTCTGATGGCAGGCAAGGCAGAAATATCCCATCCCGGGAAGGTCCTGCAGATTACACCTACGCAGGTCCTGGTTCAGATAGAAGCCAGGAGCGCCTGCGCTTCCTGCCACGCGTCCGCGCTGTGCGGAATGTCGGAATCGGAACAGAAAATTGTCAGCGTTCCCGCCTCCCTCAGGGATGATTATCTTCCCGGACAGGAGGTGGACGTTGTTTTAAAGGCTTCTATGGGCCATAAGGCAGTATGGCTGGCATACTGCATCCCGTTGGTAGTGTTATTGGCAGTGATGTTCACGGCCTTGAAGACAGGTGCCTCAGAGCTGGCGGCCGCCGGCCTGGGGATATGCGCTACGGCCATCTATTATTTCGTGATCTGGCTCTTAAGGGACAGGTTGCGCAACGAGTACAATTTTATCATCAGAAAGAGGCTTGAAATATGACGGGAACATTTCTTTGGACAGTGGGGATTCTGGCAGCCCTGGGCTTCATCCTGGCTCTCATACTGTTCTTCATAGCCAAAAAATTCAAGGTTGAGGAAGATCCTCGGATAGACCTTGTAGAGAAAGCTCTCCCGGGAGCCAACTGCGGCGGATGCGGATTCGCCGGCTGCCGTGCTTTTGCAGACGCGGCAGTCAAGGCCCCCAACCTGGACAACAACTTCTGTCCGGTGGGCGGCAACGAGGTGATGAAGCAGGTAGCCCAGATACTGGGATACGAGATCAAGCAGCAGTCTCCCAAGGTTGCGGTGCTGCGCTGCAACGGTTCCTGCGAGAACCGTCCGCGCATAAACACCTACGACGGAGTACAGTCCTGCCGCGTGAAGGCCGCCCTGTACGCAGGGGACACCCTGTGTCCGTACGGCTGCCTGGGTTGCGGCGACTGCGTGGCCGCCTGCAAGTTCGGAGCGCTCTCTATCAACCCCGAAACTCTGCTTCCGGAGGTGGACGAGGAAAAGTGCACTGCCTGCGGCGCCTGTACCAAGGCCTGCCCCAAGGGGCTCATTGAGCTTCGCAACAAGGGGCCGCGCTCAATGCGCGTGTACGTTGCCTGCTCCAACAAGGATAAGGGAATGTATACCCGCAAGGCCTGCAAGGCCGGTTGCATAGGTTGCGGCAAATGCGCCAAGGTTTGTGCCCAAGAGGCCATAACCATAGAGAACAACCTGGCATATATAGACTATACCAAGTGCAAGCTTTGCAAGAAATGTGTAGCAGAGTGCCCCATAGGCGCTATCCACGCAGTTAATTTCCCTGTCCTTAAACCCAAGCCCGCTCCGGCGGAGGAAAGCAAAAAGGAGGCAGCAAATGAGTAAACTGACATTCCACATTGGAGGAGTCCATCCGGACGACGCTAAGCTTTCGCACGCTTGCGCCATCGAGGTACTGCCTCTTCCTCCAGTTGTATATGTATCTATGGCCCAGCATCTTGGAGCTCCTGCCACGCCTTGCGTGGCGGCTGGCGACAGGGTGAAGGTGGGCACGGTGATAGGGGAGCCTTCAGGCTTCATTTCCGGCTATGTCCATTCCCCGGCTTCCGGAAAGGTAAAGTCCGTAGGCCCGCGCAAAGACCTGGCCGGCCACAACGTGATGCACGTAGAAATTGAGGTAGATCCCGAGGGTGAAGAGTGGGAAGAGGATATCGACCGCTCCGACACCCTTGTAACCGAGATTCCAACAGACCACGCTGCCGTAGTTGAAAAAATAAAGCAGTGCGGCGTCGTGGGTCTTGGCGGAGCCACTTTCCCAACTCACGTGAAACTCAATCCCGCTCCCGGATCCAAGGCTGACTGCCTCCTGGTGAACGGTTCCGAGTGCGAGCCTTATCTCACCAGCGACTACCGCATAATGCTGGAGCGCCCCCAGGAGATAATCGTGGGCGCCGCAATAATGCAGATGGTGCTTGGTGGGTGCCGTTGCGTTATCGCAATAGAGGAAAACAAGCCGGAGGCCATCAAGACTATGGAGGCCGCCCTGGCACAGCTCGGCTACAAGAATATGGAGATAGCCGTGCTCAAGAAGAAATATCCGCAGGGAGGTGAGAAGCAGCTGATAGACGCAGTGCTCGGACGTCAGGTCAAGAGCGGCGCGCTTCCAATAAGCGTGGGCTGTGTGGTTCAGAACGTGGCCACCTCTCTTGCTGTATACGAGGCTGTTCAGAAGAACAAGCCCCTTATCACCAACACCCTTACCATAACCGGAGACTGTCTTCCCGCTAGTGCCCAGCATAACTACCTGTTCAGGATAGGAATGCCGCTGAGCTACATTGCAGAGCAGGCCGGCGGTGTTCCCGAGTCCGCGGCAAAGATAGTCAGCGGAGGCCCGATGATGGGAAAAGCCGTCGCCAACCTCGACGCTACCACAGTGAAGGGTACCGCTTCGCTGCTGTTCCTCTCAAAGGAGACGACAAAGAGGCATCCGGAAGGCTATTGCATCCGCTGCGCGCATTGCGCCGATTCCTGCCCTATGGGGCTGGAGCCTTTCCTTATCAACCGCCTCTACAAAGCGGGCGACCTGGAGGGGATGGAGGCTGCTTCGGCGCAGGATTGCATAGAATGCGGATGCTGCCAGTATTCCTGCCCGGCCAGCATCCCTCTGGTGGACAATCTTCGAATGGCCAAAGGCCAGGTAATGGCTGTAATTAAAAACAGGCGCAGCAATGGAAAATAAGATAGTATCCCCAAATCCGCATATCCACACCAGGACATCCACAGCATCCCTGATGCTGGATGTGATCATAGCCCTGGCCCCTTCAATGGCGTTGTCGGTGCTGTTCTATGGATGGTCCGCCCTGATGCTGCTGGCGCTCGGCGCCGGATTCTGCGTCCTGCTGGAATGGGCCATCGCAAAGTGGATGATGCGCAAGCCTCAGTTGTTCTGCCCTTCAGCAGCCGCCCTTACCGGCTTGCTGCTGGCGCTCAACATGCCGCCTTCCACCCCCTGGTGGACGGTGCTGATAGGCGCCATAGTGGCAATCGGCGTAGCCAAGATGTCCTTCGGAGGAATGGGACAGAACGTGTTCAACCCGGCAATTACCGGTCGTGTGTTCCTGCTGATTTCGTTCCCGCAGCAGCTTACCACCTGGGATATCCCCAAGGGATTCATCGGAGGCATTGACGCAGTTTCAGGCCCTACCGTCCTTTCCCAGGCCAAGCTTGGCGGAGCTGCGTCAGTGGCCGACCTGGACCTCTTCCGCACATTCCTGCTGAACCCCGGAGGCTCTCTCGGAGAGATTTCCGGCCTGGCCCTTCTGGTGGGATTCGTCTATCTGCTGTGCCGCAAGGTGGTAAAGCCGTGGATACCTCTCAGCATCTTTGTCACAGTGGCGGTTGTTTCCTCCATATTCCACCTCTGTAACCCGGAACTCTATACAGGACCGGTGTTCAACTTGGTTGCAGGAGGTCTGATCCTGGGAGCCTGCTTTATGGCAACGGACTATGTCACTTCCCCTATGAGCGATTGGGGAGGGGTGCTTTTCGGAGCCGGCATCGGCTTGATAGTTATGATGATACGCTACTTTGGATCCTATCCTGAGGGCGTATCGTTCGCCATACTTTTAATGAACATGACGGTGCCTCTGATTGACAGGGCGTTCCACCGCAAGAAATTCGGTTACGGGAGGGCTTAGAAATGGCAGCACAGTCTACACTAAAGAATATGTTACTCTGCCTCACGCTGGTGTGCCTGCTTTGCGCGGCCATACTGGGCGGAGTTTATGCAATGACTTACAAACCTATTCAGAAGGCCAACGAGAACATTCTCAAGGCCTCCATAGGCGCCGTCCTTCCGGAGGGCGGGTCAATCTCTGAAGAGAAGACCGCCATCTTTGACGGGAGGACATACACTTATTACGAGCAGCTTTCGGGCGACGCAGTGCAGGCATACGCCGTGAAGTCGGCGACTTCCGGCTTCGGCGGCAGGCTGGAACTGATGGTTGGAGTGCTTCCGGACGGAACGGTCAACAACACCAGGGTCATCTCCCACAGTGAGACTCCGGGCCTGGGCGCCAAGTGCCAGACCGATGAGCGCTTCCTGGGACAGTTCCGCGGACTTGCACCTTCCAAGGTAATCAAGCTGCGCAACGACGGGGGAGACTTGGACGCCATAACAGCGTCTACAATCACCTCCAGGGCCTATACCCTGGCGGTCTCCAATGCCGTCGAGGTTGTCAAATCTTTAAAGAAGGAGAACTAGGATATGAGCAAATGGTCATTGGTTACTAAAGGATTCGTCAAGGACAATCCGACATTCGTCCTGGTTCTGGGAATGTGCCCGACGCTGGCCACCACCACCTCCGCCATCAACGGACTGGAAATGGGCCTGGCCACGCTGTTCGTGCTGGTTCTTTCCAACATTGCTATATCCGCACTGGCTCCGCTGGTGCCGGACAAGGTACACATTCCGGTCTACATAGTGGTTATCGCCACGTTCGTGACTGTTCTCCAGCTGGTTATGCAGGCCTACGCGCCAGGTGCATACGCCACGCTGGGCCTCTTCATCCCTCTCATCGTAGTAAACTGCATAGTGCTGGGAAGGGCTGAGGCTTTCGCAAACAAGAACACTGTTGTGGATTCCGCCCTGGACGGCCTTGGAATAGGCCTCGGCTTCACGCTGTCACTTACCGTGATAGGCCTCGTAAGGGAAATCCTGGGAAGTGGCTCCGCCTTCGGGTTCAAGTTCATCCCCGGCGACGGAATGCTGGCGTTCGTAATGGCGCCCGGAGCTTTCATAGTACTGGGTTACCTGATGGTTTTGTTCAACAAATATTTGAAGAAGAAGTAGTATGGAGTACCTGTTGATTATCATTTCGGCGATATTTGTAAACAATATCCTGCTTTCCCAGTTCCTGGGAATATGTCCCTTCCTGGGTGTTTCCAACAAGCTCTCCACCGCCACCGGAATGTCCGGCGCGGTTTGCTTCGTAATAACCCTGGCCACAATTGTAACGTATCTGATTAACAAATACCTGCTTCTGCCTTTCGGACTGGAGTTCCTTCAGACCATAGCCTTCATCCTGGTGATTGCGGCTCTGGTGCAGATAGTGGAGATAGTGCTCAAGAAGATAAGCCCGTCCCTGTACCAGGCCCTGGGTATTTTCCTGCCGCTGATCACCACCAACTGCGCCGTGCTGGGCGTGGCCATCACGGTTGTCACCAAGGAGTTCAGCCTCGGCGGAGCTGAGGCACACCTGCTCAACCTGGGCCAGGCCACGGTTTACGCCCTGGCTACTTCGGTGGGTTATGGTATAGCCATGATACTTTTCGCCGGCCTTCGTGAGCACCTGGCCGGAAACCACGTCCCGGAGGCCTTCAAGGGACTTCCCATAGCCCTCATCACCGTGGGCATAATGGCAATGGCCTTCCTCGGTTTTTCAGGAATAGTTTAAGAGAACAGAAATATGGACAACAGTATTATGATGAGCCCTAACCCGCTGGTAGCATACCTGCAGAAACCAGCTACAGAATTCACCAGGGCCGACATTGTAAAGTATTGCGTAGACAATCAGGTGGAGTGCATCAATTTCCACTATTGCGGATGGGACGGCAAGCTCAAGACCCTTAACTTCGTAATCCAGAGCCTGGACCATCTGGAGAGCATTCTCCAGGCGGGAGAAAGGGTGGACGGCTCCAGCCTCTTCCCCTTTGTAAAAGCCGGAAAGAGCGACCTGTACGTGATACCCAAATACAGGACGGCTTTCGTAAACCCGTTCACCGAGGCTCTTACCGTAGACCTTCTGTGCTCTTTCTACGACCGCGACGGACATCCGTTCGAGAGTTCTCCTGAATACATCCTCAAGAAGGCCCACAGAGAGTTCACCAAGCTCACCGGTCTTCAGATGGAAGCTATGGGAGAGCTGGAGTACTACGTAATAGCCCCCCACGACGACCTCTACACTGTCGCCGACCAGAGAGGCTATCACGAGAGTGCCCCGTTCTGCAAGTTCGCCGACCTCCGCACGGAGGCTATGCTGTGCATAGCGCAGTGCGGCGGCAACATCAAGTACGGACACTCCGAGGTGGGCAACTTCAGCGCTGACGGAAAAGACTACGAGCAGAACGAGATAGAGTTCCTGCCCGTCAACATAGAGCAGGCTGCAGACCAGCTGGTGGTTGCCAAGTGGGCAATGCGCCAGATAGCATACAAGTACGGCGTGGACCTCACTTTCGCTCCAAAGATCACTCCCGGCAAGGCCGGAAGCGGAATGCACGTACACTGCAAATTCTCCAAGGACGGCAAGTCCTGCATGGTGGAGGGAGGTGAGCTCACCGACATCTGCAAGAAGGCCATAGCCGGATTTATGGTGGCAGGCACCTCGCTGCCCGCATTCGGCAACCCTCATCCGCTTTCATTTATGAGGCTGGTGCCTCATCAGGAGGCTCCCACCTCGCTTTGCTGGTCATTCTCCAACCGCAGCGCGCTGGTGCGCGTGCCGTTGGGATGGACGGGCAAAGGCGATATGTCAGCCGACTGCAACCCTCTCGAGACGCCTTCTGACAAGGATTTCAGCCAGAAGCAGACCTTCGAGTGGAGAGCTTCGGACGGCTTCGCCGACACCTACCTCCTGATGGCAGCACTCTGCTGCGCCGCCCGCCACGGCTTCGAGATGCCTGACGCGCTGGAAGTAGCCGAGAAGACATACGTCGGCCTTGGCGTCAACATCCACGACGCCTCCAACAAGGCAGTCCAGGAAGCGCTCGAGCAGCTCCCTGCCTGCTGCGTAGAGGCTTCCGCCGAGCTTGCCAAGGACAGGGAGATTTACACCTCCAAGGGAGTTTTCTCCGATTCCATCGTGGACTTCTACGTAGATTACCTGAAGTCGTTTGACGACGCCAACCTCCGCGCAAAGCTGAGCAATGACCTCCCTGCGCTCCTCGCGCTGGTACAGGAGAACATAGACAGAGGATAATCAGCCAATAATTATGAAAAACTGGAAACCCCTTGCGTGCTTCGCCGCCCTCAGCATAATCCTGCTGGCGGGCTTCAAGGCAGATTTGCTGGTACATATGGAGCAATACTCCCTGTTCGGATTCGGCAGGGAATTCCTGGCATCGTTCTTCGAGCAGCCGGGCGGACTCCTTCAGTTGCTTGGGGCTTTCCTGACTCAGTTCTGCCATTTCCCCGTCGTGGGAGCGCTTCTGCTCACGGCTTTGCTGTGCCTCCTGGCGCTTGTGGTGGCCAAGGCTTTTGACCTTGAAGACAGAAAGGAATGGCTTGCATACCTTCCTTCCCTGTTCCTGGTACTTTTCGTGACCAGGATGGATTATACCATCTATCTGCAGAAGGCATATGGCCTGGTTTACTCCCAGGCCCTGGGATTCCTCAGCGCTACCGCGCTGTTCCTGCTTTACAAGAAATGCCTGCAAGGCAGGAAAGCCGCCTGGCTTTTCACTGCCGCGGTGGTGGTACTTGGATATCCCCTCATCGGGTCATACTCCATAGTGGCAGCTATCCTCATAGTGCTGGAGTCTTTCCGCAGCGGGAAGGCTAGCTGGGCCAACCTGGCAGCAGCCCTGGTGACAGGAGCCGCTGTGCCTATGCTCTGCTCCCAGCTGAACGCCATATATCCCAGGATCAACAGGCATTACGTGTATTTCGCCGGATTCCCGTATATGGATTTCGTGGGTGCCTTCATATGTCAGGTGCCTCTGATACTTGCTTTCGCGGCCCTGGTCGCCCTGTTTTTCTCCGGTTCCTTCAAGAAGAAGGTGCCCGTGCCGGCATTCGTGATTTGCGCGCTTGTCCTTGTGGGGCTGACCAACTGGGACGGCAACTTCGCCGCCCTGCTCAAGATGGAGCGAGCTACATCCAACCGTGACTGGGACAAGGTCCTGAAGGTTGCCGCCAAGTGCAAGCAGCCCAGCCGTGCCCAGGTGGTTTACAGGAATATAGCCCTGTACCAGAAAGGGGAGCTTACACAGAGCATGTTCACATATCCCGACGGCGGAGCACCTCTCAAGACCCCTGCAAAGACGCCGGTGTCCATGGTATGCTCAGTACCTGTAGAGTACTGGTGCGGAATGGTCAACAGCTGTGAACGCTCCTGTATGGAGTTCTCCACATCTTACACCAAGACTGTGTTCTACTATAAGTATCAGGCGATGTCCGCCCTGATAAAAGGGGACTATGAACTGGCAGCCAAATACATAGACGTAGTCAAGGGCAACTGGTTCCAGGGACGCTGGGTACGCAGGTACCAGGGTTTCCTGGACAATCCCCAGACTATGGATACTGACCAGGAATATGCTATGCTGCGCCCGCTGCTGGACTTCCCTGGACCGCCCGCAGACGTAGTCACCTCGCTTGAGGCAGCAATGATAAACCACTACGGTTCCCTGGATTATTACAACGAGTACGCATACGAGTGGCAGATGGCGCTGGTGATGATGCAGAAGAACGAGCCGTTCTTCCTCAAGCTCTACTTTGACCGCTACGACAACTATCACCTCACAACCCAGACTAAGGGAATAGCCGAGGCGGCCGCCCTCATCGGAGGAGTCTCCGGTGACGAGGAACTGCTTGCCGACATAGCCCAGACGCTTACTTCCTGGCAGAACTTACTTAAACAGTTCGGTCCTTTTGCCAATTCAATGAATCTGGCCCGTGACCTGGACAACCCTGAAACCATAGAAAGGTTCAGGTCCCGTTATGGAAACACCTACTGGTTCTATTACTTCTTTGTAAACGATATCCCCACGCAATAATGAAACGCATACTGTCCATATTGTCATTGACACTGGCGCTGGCGGGCTGCATCCCATCTGGCTTCCAGAACGCCGATCCGGTATCGGAGCAGCTTGAAATATACCCGGACTATACAGACGTGGTAATGCCCGTGAACATAGCTCCGATGAACTTCAAGGTGCTCAACCAGGCCGATGCCTGCGTAGTGGAGATATCATCAGCCAGCCAGACCCTTACGCTCAAAGGTCCCGTGGTATCCATCCCCGTGAAGAAATGGCATTCCCTGTTGGAAGAGGCTAAAGGGGGAGACCTCCTTTACAAAGTTTACGTAAAGCGTGACGGCAAGTGGCTTCGCTTTGCGGAGTTCAAGAATACAGTGGCTCCGGAGCCCGTGGACGAATATGTAACCTACCGTCTCATTGAGCCGGGTTATTCATATTACGGACAGGTTGTTCTGCGTCAGAGGCATCTTTCTGATTTCAGCGAGACCGACCTTTACAACAACAGCATCATCTCGGAACCTGTTGCCCAGCAGTGCATCAACTGCCATTCTTTCCAGAATTACAGCACAGAGAACTTCCAGTTCCACGCCCGTAACCTCTCAGGAGGCACGCTGGTGGCTACCGGCGACCAGGCAAAGTTGCTGGCTTTCAAGACCGGCGACCTCATTTCAAATGCGGTCTATCCGTCCTGGCATCCTACTGAGCCGCTCATAGCATATTCGCTTAACCTTACACAGCAGTTCTTTCATTCCAATGACCACCAGAGGCTGGAAGTGTTCGACCTTGCTTCAGACCTGTGCCTCTACGATGTGAATACGGATGCAGTCAGCTACATAGTGCACGACTCCCTCAGTTTCGAGACCTTCCCTTATTGGGCGCCTGACGGAAAGACTCTTTATTACTCCAGCGCTTATCTGCCGTCTTTCGGCGCAGATTCCTCCACGGACGTGACCTATATGACCAGCAGCATACGCTACAGCATCCACGCAATAGATTTCGACCCTGCAACCAGGGCCTGGGGCCAGCCAAGGGTTATCTTCGACGCCGCGGCAGACAGTCTCAGCGCCGTGACCCCACGCCCGTCGCCGGATGGCAGATACCTGCTCACCGGCGTGGGAGAGTACGGTTCCTTCCATATCTGGCACAATTCGGGAGACATCTACATAACCGACCTCCAGACTATGGAAACCAAACCCCTGGACCCCATCAATACCGACAGGGCCGAAAGCTTCAAGAGCTGGTCTTCCAATTCCAGGTGGATAGCCTTCACTTCACGCAGGGAAGACGGTGCCTATACACGCCTGTACTTTACCTATTTCGACAGCGAAGGCAACGCCCACAAGCCTTTCCTGCTGCCGCAGGAAGACCCTGACCAGAACCACCGCCTGTTCAAGTCCTACAACGTTCCTGAATTCACCAAGGACAAAGTACGCTGGAGCCCCAAGGACCTGGAGAAGGTCTTCCACACAGATCCCGTCCAGACCCACCAGGTAGAGCCCGTTTACCAGTAGTCGCCCATATTCTTGCAATTCCCCACGGATATGCGTACATTTGCACCGGCTTGCAGAATGCAGGCTAAGGGGTGCTGATGTGTTCCGGCCCCTGCCGGAAACAAAGGCTGAGATGATACCCTCTGACCTGATCGGGATAATGCCCGCGTAGGAAACCGTTATCTTCCCATCCCCTTATTGTATGTTATTATAATAAGGATTTCTATGAAAAAAATCACAATTGTCATTGCCTCCGCATTGTTATGCGGTGCCGGCGCTATGGCCCAGGACCAACCAGACTCCCTGAAAGTGGAGCAGTTGCAGCAGGCGGTCGTAAGCGCTGTCCGCGCTTCAAAAGAAGCGCCTTTCTCCGTTTCCAATATCGACCGCACTTCACTCAGGGATTTCTCCTCCACCGGAAAGGAACTCCCGGCACTTTTCGCCCGTACACCGGGCGTCATTGCCTGGAGTGAAAACGGTATCGGCACCGGAACAAGCTATATGCGCATCCGCGGAGCCGGAGGCTCCCGCATAAACGTCACTCTGGACGGCGTGCCTCTGAATTCGCCGGAAGACCAGACGGTCTTCTGGGCGAATATGAACTCGTACGCATCGTTGCTCAGCAGTGTACAGATTCAGCGCGGCGTGGGCACTTCCACCAATGGAGACGGCGCTTTCGGAGGTACGGTGGCATTGGGCTCGAAAGCTCCTTCGCTGGTCCCTTCCCTGGAACTGACCGGAGCTTACGGCTCTTTCAACACCTGGAATGCGGGAGGCAGCTTGTCCACAGGCCTGCTTGGCCGTCACCTTGTCCTGGAAGCCGCCTGGCATCATACCGCAACGGATGGCTATGTTCACGGAACCAACGGTTCTTCAGGCAGCTACCTTGGGGCCCTGTCCTGGCTTGGAGCAAACTATTCCCTGAGCTACAAACTCCTTGGAAACTATGAGAATACCGGTCAGGCCTGGAACGGAGTGACAGCCGGCAGCGGGGACCTGTCCATTATGGACGGCACTTACGGGGAGAAGACCGGCATCAAGACATATAAGGATATGTACGACAAGGGCCTGGGTCTCTACAACTCCCTTTACGAGCAGATGATCATCGACGGTACCAACTACAGTACAGAGCGTTACCGAATGAATGACGGTTCCTATTGGCCGCGCACAACGGACAATTTCTGGCAGAACCACCATCTGCTCAGTTTCGCCTGGGAAATTGACCCGGCCTGGAGCCTCTCCACTGTCGCCCACTACACTCACGGATTTGGTTACTACGACGAATTCCGATATAAGAACAAACTGATCAAGTATGGTATCTCCAACTTTATCGGCCAGGACGGCAAGGAGGTAAGCAAGAGTGACTTCGTCCGCCAGAAAGGCCTCAATCAGGACACTTTCGGCTTCATTTCCAACCTCAGTTACAAAAGCGGCCGCTGGGATGCAGTAGCAGGGTTCTCCGTACAGCAGTTCCTGGGCAATCACTTCGGCTACCTGACTTATGTCTCCAACCAGGAACTCGCCGGCCGCATCGGCAATAATTACAAGTATTACGATTCTGACGCATCCAAGTTCGACGGCAGCGCCTTTGTGAAGGCCACATACGCGCTTACGGACAAACTCAGCGCCTTCGGCGATGTCCAGTACCGCCGCGTCCATTACATGACAGACGGATACAACGACAAATACATTGACA
Organism: Bacteroidales bacterium; assembly: GCA_017437825.1. Taxonomy (GTDB): domain Bacteria; phylum Bacteroidota; class Bacteroidia; order Bacteroidales; family UBA932; genus Cryptobacteroides. The sequence continues at coordinate 550 of JAFRXC010000061.1, read as the reverse complement.
ACAAGGACGGCACTTCCTCCAAGCATATACTGAACGTGGATGAGACTTACAATTTCTTCAACCCCAAGGCCGGTCTCACCTACACTTCCGGCGCCCACAAGTTGTTCGCCTCGGCGGCGATGAGCCATCGCGAGCCGGAGCGCAACAACTTCACGGACAACGGCAAATACCCCGCTCCGCGCGCTGAGCGCCTGCTGGACTTCGAGGGAGGCTATCAGTACGACGGTTCCGCCTTCCGCTTCGGCGCCAACCTCTATTATATGCGCTACAAGGACCAGCTGGTCCAGACGGGCGCCAAGAGCGAAATCGGCGAATACCTGACCACCAACATCCCCGACTCCTACCGTGCCGGCGTCGAGCTGACCGCAGCCTGGGACCTGGCATCCTGGCTGACCCTGGAAGGGAATGCCGCCCTGAGCCGCAACCGGCTGCTGGATTTCGACGAATATGCGGAGGACTGGGACGACTGGAAGGGCAATCCCGATGCTGCCAGCCTCGGCTGCGACGGTGACGGTGACGAGTTCCGCAAGATCCACTACACGGACAAGGC
>JAFRXC010000060.1 GCA_017437825.1 Bacteroidales bacterium | reverse complement strand
TAAGACCAACATTTGCAGGAACATCTCCGGCCTTAGCTACGACGGCCTTTGCGAGTTCCACACCTTCCTGGCAAGTGGTGTTCATCTTCCAGTTGCCGGCAACGATTTTCTTTCTCATATTATAGTGTGAATTAATTTTTTCCGGGCGCAAAATTACTATTTTTGTACGAGAAAATGAATGATATGAAAAGATTAATACGAATTATGATCAGCTTCGGAGCTTTGGCAATCATAGCCGGATGCCAGCACAGGACAGAGGAGGAAATCCAGGAATTCCATTACCTTCTGGACGAGTTCGCAGACCTCAAGGTAATGAGGTATAAAGTCCCCGGATGGGAAGACCTCACCTTGCAGCAGAAAGAGTACGCCTACTATCTGGCAGAAGCCGCAAAATACGGCAGGGACATACTCTGGGACCAGAACGGAGACTACAACATAAAGATAAGGCACGTGGTCGAGAACATCCTCAACAACTATCAGGGCAACCGCGAGACAGTTGAGTTCCAGCAGTTCGAAACCTACGCCAAGAGGCTTTTCTTCTCAAACGGAAGGTTCCACCACTACGCCGAGGACCTGTTCAGGCCGGAATGCAGCTCCTACTACCTTGAGTCGCTTATGGAGGCAGTCGGAGACGGAGACAAGTGCTCCAGGCTCATACCTGTAATATACGGACGTAACGGCAACCTGCAACGCCGCTCCACCAGCACCGACGGAGACATAGTCCAACTCTCCGCAGTTAACTTTTATGACGGCGTTACCCGCCAGGAAGTGGAGGATTATTACGCCTCCATAGCCGACCCTGACGACCCTACTCCCATCTCCTACGGCCTCAACACCAAAGTTGTGAAAGAGAACGGGAAAGTGGTTGAGAAGCCCTGGAAAGTGGACGGGATCTACAGCCGCCCGCTGCGCAGGATATGCGAGCAGCTTGAAAAGGCTGCCGCAGTAGCTGAGAACGACACACAGAAGCGCGCTCTCGGGCTCCTGATTGAGTATTACCGCACCGGAGACCTCCGCAAATGGGACGAGTTCAACGTGGAGTGGGTAAAGGATACCGAAGGCACGGTAGATTTCATCAACGGATTCGTGGAAGACTACAACGACCCTCTAGGACGCAAGGGAGCCTGGGAAGGCTATGTGAACATAAAGGACAAGGCTGCGTCCGAGCGCACTGAGATTCTCTGCAGCAACGCCCAGTGGTTCGAGGACAACGCCCCCATCGACCCGCGCTTCAAGAAGAAAGAGGTTAAGGGCATCACGGCCAAGGTGGTCAATGCCGTCTGCCTCGCAGGAGACAGTTATCCTTCCACCCCCATCGGAATCAACCTTCCCAACGCGGACTGGATCCGCAAGGAGCACGGCAGCAAGTCGGTAACCATAGCCAACATCACCCACGCCTACGATTTCGCCGCAGAGGAGTCCCCCGCCAGCGCCCTCAAGGAATTCGCCTATGACGACGCAGAGGTGGAACTTTACAAGAAATACGGCTCATATGCCGACGAAATCCACACAGACCTTCACGAGTGCCTCGGCCACGGTTCCGGACAGCTCCTTCCGGGAGTGTCCACCACCGCCCTTGGCGAGTACTCATCGGCTCTGGAAGAGGCCAGGGCAGACCTTTTCGGACTCTATTACACCGCAGACCCCAAGATGGTAGAACTTGGAATAATGCCCGATCCTGAAGCCTACAAGGCCGAGTATTCGGCTTATATCCGCAACGGACTGTTCGTGCAGTTCAACCGCGTGGAACTCGGCCGTCCAAATACCGAGGCCCATATGCAGAACCGCAAGCTCATCGCAGAATGGTGCTACGAGAAGGGAGCCAAGGACAACGTCATAGAAAAGAAAGTACGCGACGGCAAGACTTACTTCGTAGTGAACGACTTCGAGGCCCTTCGCGGCCTGTTCGCGGAACTGCTTGCAGAAATCCAGCGCATCAAGTCAGAGGGAGACTATCAGGCCGGAAAGAAGCTCATCGAGACCTATGCAGTCAACATAGACCCTGAACTCCACAAAGAGGTCAAGATTCGCTACAATGCCCTGAACCTGAAGCCGTACGGCGGATTCATCAACCCTGAAATAGTACCTGTCTACAAGGGAAAGAAGATAGTGGACTACGAGATTGTCTACAAGGACAACTACCTGGAGCAGATGCTTGAGTATGGCCGCAAATACGCTACTCTCGAACTATAATTACTATCTCAGGATAGAACGTAAGATGTCACCCAACACGGTGGCATCTTATTGTTCTGACGTGTCTGACTTCCTGGAGGTTTCGGCCGTGGATCCCGCCAAGGCCTCCTCGTCCGACATAATAGGTTACCTGTCTTCCAGATCAGGAGAACTGTCCAAGCGCTCCCAGGCCAGGACGCTAAGCGCCCTGCGCTCTTTCTTCGACTGGACTGTGCTGGAAGGCCTGCGGAGCGACAACCCCTGCGACAACGTGGACTCCCCCAAACTGGGGCGCTACCTGCCCGCTGTCTTAAGCATAGAAGAGGTTGACCGGATAATAGCCTCAACTGACAGCACCACGCCCAAGGGCATTCGCGACAGGGCCATCCTGGAAACCCTGTACGGCAGCGGCCTTCGCGTCAGCGAAGCCGTGAGCCTGCACATATCGGACATTTACCTGAAGGAACGCTTCCTGCGTATTATTGGAAAAGGAGACAAGCAGAGGATAGTACCCATAGGAGGCAGCGAGGCGGACGCCATAGAGGCATACCTTCAGGTGCGGGAAGTCCCTGCCGGACCGGAATATGATGACATACTGTTCCTGAACCGATTCGGAAAGAATCTCAGCAGAGTCTCGATGTTCAAGATGATAAAGGAACAGGCCGTGGCCGCAGGTATTTTCAAGGATATCTCTCCCCACACTTTCAGGCATTCTTTCGCAACCCACCTGATAGAAAACGGAGCAGATCTCCGTGCGGTACAGGAAATGCTCGGTCACGAGAGCATCCTGACTACGGAAATCTACACCCATATCGACAGCTCTACCTGGCAGGCGGCTGTCCTGGAGCATCATCCCAGGAAGGGAGAATAGTTACTTTGTAAGATAGTAGGTCACGTTGGTGACTACGCGCACTTTCTTGATGTAGGGAGTGTTGCTGTCCCTGTCCTCAATGCTGAAAGTACCCTGGTTGGCAGACTTGATCTTGCCCAGTTTGCTCTCGGAATCCTTGGCAAACTTGACAGCTACCTCGCGTGCGTTCTTGGTGGCTTCCTCGATCATTTCCGGCTTGATGGCGTTAAGGCCCTCGAACAAGAAATCAGTACGGATCTCCCAGTCTGAATACAGGGGGATGCCTCCACGCACCAGGTCAGCCTGTTTTGCCATAAGTGCCAGCACCTTGTCCACCTCGTTTGTGCAGACTGTAAGTATGCTGGTTGCCACATAACGGTAAATTCGGTCATTGGTGCCATACTCGTTAGCATATTTGTCGGAAATGGAAGGGACGCTCATAGTAATCTCGTTCTCAGAGATGCCTCCCTGCTTGAGAAAGTCGGTTATGGTCTTTATGTTACGGTCGATCTCGGCATAAACTGCGTTCAGGTCGTTACCGCTGGTCTTGAAAGCCAGAGGCCAGATAACCTTGTCGGCCTTGACTTCTTTCTCGCAAAGGCCTTTGACGTTAACTGTCCTGTCATAAGATTTCAACTCTTTAACTGCCTTGGGAAGGCAAAGTCCCAAAACGATGAGGCCGGCCATTATGGCAAGGCCCGAGAAAAGTTTTCCTTTGTCCATATTCAAGTATTTTAGATTATTTCCACTTTGTTTTCTGGCACATACCAAAGATAACCAATAACTTTTTTATAACCCATTTTCTGGTAAAGACGAACGTACTCCCCTACCTGAAGACGGTACTTTTGCTTTGGAGCGCCAAACTTATAATCCACAATCACCGTGCCATCAGGGCCGCTGACAACCCTGTCAGGCCTGTGCAGCTGGCCGTCCTCCCCTATGACTGACACCTCGTTCAAGGCCGACAGCCCGCTGCCGAACCACTCGGGATGCGAGAGGATGGCATTCCGCAGAAGGGCGCAGTCCCGCCCGGTGTCTTCCGCTGGGAGAAGGCCGTCCCGGACGGCGGCTTCTACCGCATCATCTAGGTCATCTACAGTATTCACCTGAGAGAGGATTCCGTGCAGGACCACTCCGTTGATTCGTGGAGACACCTTGGTCCCGATGCCTTCCTCGCTGAAGAAATCAGAGGAGTCGTCAGGGACGGGCAGACGGTCTCCTATGGGGATGGAGACGTACGAGCCTTGGACAGCGTCCCCAATTCCGTCTGCGCGCTTCAGAGCGCTGAAATCATATGGAGTGCCATAGCTGAATCCGTGAGTCTTGGCGAATGCATACAGGATCTTGGACATATTCTTGTAATCCGGCTGTTTGCCCTTGTCGAGTGCCTCGCGCAAGGTTTTGGGCGGAGCCTTGGCTATGACTGTAAGCTGGTTTACAGCCCTTGTAAGGGCCACGTAGAAGATATTGAGGTTATCTATGGCCTGCATCTTCTTTTCCGCCTCATAATCCTTGTCAAAGAAGGAATCCTGTGTCTTTGAGGTAAGTTCTACCGGATACTGCACGCCGTCATACCTACACCAGACGGTACTGGCTTTATACATATTAACCTTCTCTGCAAACGGGAAGATGACATACGGGAACTCCAGTCCCTTGGATTTGTGTATGGTCATCACCCTGATAGAATCCGACACCGGAGGAGACGATATCTTGACCTCAGCATCTTTCCAATACTTGAGAAACGCCGCCAGGCTGTTACCGTTAACCGAAACCCAGTCCTGAAGATTGTCCATGAACGACTGGATGTGAAGGACTTCTCCTGCGGCATCCTGGGGGTAACGTTCAAGAAGAGCCCTTAGGAAGTACTCGCACAGGTCTACCAGGGAATGATATACCTGCGGGTACTCCATATCCAGTTCCCTGGCGTAGAACGAACTGACCGTATTGCCTTTATTGTCAAGACATTCCAGAAGGGATACCAGACGGCGGACAGTCACTGACGCCTTGGTGTCGAGGGAGTCGTCAGTTATCACGGGGAGGCCCCTTGCGATGAGCGACTCCGCCACCGCGGCGCCCTCGGCATTGCCGCGCACCAGCACGGCTATGTCGCTGAAAGCCGCGCCCCTCTCCCTTGCGGCGAATATGTATTCCGCCACGGATTCAAGCTGGTCCTTGTCTTCGCTGAAATCAAGCTGCACCATACCGGGGGCGTGGTCTGTGCTCATAACTTCCTGACGGACGTCGGAATAAAGGTCCTGCTGGCCTATCTGGCCCGCTGCAAACTCGAAGAATTCGTTGTTGAATTCCACTATCTGCGCACAACTGCGCCAGTTGCCCTTAAGGGCGCTGATGGGAGCATCCGGGAACTGCGCAGGAAGGCGGGATGCCAGAAGCCTCCAGTCAGAGCCCCTCCACCTGTAGATGCTCTGCTTCACATCCCCCACTATCAGGCTGGAATTGCCGGTGTCGGTGCTCTCCTTCAGAAGAGGATAGAAGTTGTCCCACTGAACGTCGGATGTGTCCTGGAATTCGTCCAGGAGGAAATTGCGGTACCTTACTCCCAGCTTCTCATATACGAAAGGTGCGTCGCTGCCGTCTATTATTCCTTTGAGTATGGCATTGGAATCGTCCAGGCACATTATGTTCTTTTCCCGGAGCAATGAATCCAGACTGGCGAAGAAATCCCTGGCGATACCCAGGGTATAGGTCAGAGGAAGGATGATATGCGCCGTGTTATACAGCTTGTAGGAATCTGTAAACAACGCCTGCACCTCGCTAGAAGCCTTCTTGAACGTGGTTTTGTTGGGAAAAGGGATCTTCCCATATCGGCCGGCGTCACCCGCCAGCTCAGGGGCGAGTCCTTCCACTCTTTTGTTGAACTTTTCAATAACCTTCAGGCAGGAAGCCCTTTTTGCGGCGAGGTTCTTCTTAGAAAGGACTTCGGGATCCTGCCTCAGGGTACGGAGCATCTTGCAGATGTCATACAGGTCATTTTCCAAGTTCACTCTCTTGCCGTCAGACAACTGCTTCATCACCAGGTCGTCCAGCCAGGTTATCAGTTCAGAGTCATTTTCGGTTATGCTGTCAAGAAGTCTGTCCACGGCCTCGCGGACTACGGCCTGGGTGTCCAGTTCTACCTGGTAGGCCGAGAAGTAGCCAAGTTCCCTGGCGAAAGCCCTGAGCACCTGCTGGAAGAATTTGTCTATGGTGCTGACGCCGAAAGCGCCGTAGTCGTGAAGTATGGACACCAGGATACGCTCTGCACGAGGGTCATCGGCAGCCTTGGCGTGAAGGCTCTTGAGAATGCGGCTCTTCATCTCGGCAGTAGCCTTGTTGGTGAAGGTCACGGCCAGGATGTGGCGGTAAGCGTTTTCTTCACGCGAACCGGCCAGGCATTTCAAGTATGTCTCCGTCAGCTGGTAAGTCTTTCCCGAACCGGCCGACGCTTTCTTGATGTCTATCATCTTCCGCAAAGCATTTTAAAATCGCAGTAAGAGCAAACCTTCTCGTCAGAGGTGCGTCTGAATCCCGTCTGAGGATCGAATAGTTCATCGAAAGTTTCTTCCAGCCTGGAATCCACCTGCCTGATGAACTCCTGGCTGCATTCCTGTACCGGTACAGGCTCCTTGAAGAGCCTTACTGTCGGATACAGGGAATTGAATAATCTGGCATCGGGGTACTTCTCCCTCACTATCTTGTCATATACATACAGCTGGAAGGCAATCTTGGGCCGCTCTGCCGAATCTGGGGCGAACAGCTTGTCTGCAAGCGCAGCGGCATTGTCATCATTTATCTGGATTTCCTCATCGGTCACCTTTCCGGTCTTATAGTCAGACACCCTCACTTTTCCCGGGCCCGGGGAATCCAGGCGGTCTATGAAGCCCTTGAAAGGCCTTCCGCAGATGGTAACCACATCTTCCATTTCCAGACTCAGTATCTTGAAAGAATCAGTGCCAAGTTCCTCGAGCAGTTCACAGTCTCGCTGCAGTATCTGTACTGCATATTTGCATATTACGTTGGCGAATATCAGGTTACGGCCGGCAACGTCCACTGTCTTGAGTTCAGTCTTTATCAGGTCGTGGATCAACGATTTCAAATTCTTTTCATCCGATGCCCGGCTCTTGAGATACTCTGCTGTAACCACCCCGTCCCTGACCTTGTAGATTCTCTGCATCAGCTTATGAAAGACGTTACCTATCTGGTTAGCCTGAAGCGACTCTTCTACATCCTGAACCTCTTCCAGTTCCTTCACTGAGGAATAATAGAACTTTGCCGGACAGTTCAGGTAGTTCTGGACCGATGAGGCGGAGAACACCATCTGTTCCAGTTTCTCAATATCTTCCGGGGTTTTGGCAATGGGACCCGGGGGATCTGTCTTAACAATGGGAGAAGTGACACCTACGCGACTGAATCTCTTTCCGAAATGCAGTTCCAGCTGCTTTATATACCGGCTCTCCTCCCCGCTTCTGAGGCCCTCTGTGCGGGAATCGTACAACAGGAATATGCGCCTGGCCCTCTGTATCATCCTGTAGAAATAATAAGCCCACACCGCATCCTGATATTCATATGCCGGAAGGCCGAAGCCTCGACGGAGTTCGGGCGGTATGAAAGAGGGGCTGACGTCGTGTCTGGGGAAGACGCCTTCGTTGCAGGAAAGTATGACGAGGTTTTCAAAGTCCAGCGCCCTGGTCTCCAGCGGCCCCATTACCTGCAGCCCCTTCAGGGGCTCTCCCTTGAAGGGCACGCTGCGGGAAGCCTCAGCCTGCGAGATAAGGCGGACGAATGTCTTTGGCATTACAGCTATATCCTTGGTCCTCAGACGATTGAGGTCTTGGTAATACTGCCTGGCAAAATCCAGTTCAAGGACCATTCCCTCCACGTCCTTCAGCAATACGCCGAATTGGCCTGCAAGGTCCAAAAGGTATTCTGACAACTTGGAGTACTGGGTGCCAGAAGTGTCTGACGTGTCCTCAACCACAGGGTTGAAAACGGCCTTCAGGACAGGACTGCCTGCAAAATCTTCCTGCGGGATATAGTATTTCGCGGCCTTCCGGATGCTGTTGACTATATCCCAGGAATCCTGGTCCAGGATGGAAGAGAATACGGAATTAGAGAAAATTGCCCAGGCACTGCGGTAATAGAACATCCATTGTCCGTCTTTGCTCCTGAGGTTCAACTGCATTCGTGCAATCTCGTCCATCAGGGCGAAGAAGCCGCTCCCCTTCATTGGATATCCCATTGTAACATTGATGTCGGATATCTGCTCCGGAATTGAATTCAATACCGGTATGAGCAGATTCTCGTCGGGCAGCACCACCGCCGTATCCAGCTGGCCTGGGATGACAGAGGACAGGATGCGTGGCAGCTGCTTGGCGCAGCCTGTGGCCGACGGCACGCCTATTACCTCTATTTCTGGTTCCTGAAGAGGCTCCGGATCCAGGTCGAAGGCCTGGGGATAGTTGACCACATTCTCTCTCATGAAGAAGGAAGAACGGTTCCGCGAATCCTTTATCATATCGGAAGAATAGTCCCAGCAGAACTGCGCCAGCCCCGCATCCCGCATTCGGGAAAGGACTTTTTTCTCACACTCGTTCAGGGCATTGAGGCCAGTGAAAACGAAGGTGGACACCGAAGGGAAACAACTGCCCAGGACATCAGCCGCAGATTCTTCCTGCAGCCTTTCGGCCAGGTTGCGATATACCATTCCCTCGTAAGCCATTCCACGTGTCTCCAGAGCCTTGCGGAAACTGTGGTATAGAGGCAGGAGGATGTTCCAGATTTGCAGGAAACGCTGCTTTACAACGCCCTGCCTTGCAGGGTCGTAGCCTTCAGAGGAGGCGAAATTGGACAGGAAGCGCTCTACCGCCTGCTTCTGGGTATCTGTCAGGTATGAGAAATCGTCCTGCATCCCTTTGTACTGGGATACGTCCGTAAACAGGTCTTTTGCGTTGACGAGGTATTTGTCGACGTCGTCGAAATCTCCCAGCAGCACGTCTCCCCAGAATATGAAATCGTCCAGTGTCTCCGCGGCGGGATTCAATTCCTTATAGCAGTCATATAGAACCAGCATCAGGTTGAGCCTGTCCACCGGGCGGCTTCCGCAGAGTTTGTAGAAGAAGTCGTTTATGGTGAACATTGCAGGGGCCAGAACCGGCTTTCCACTCTCTTTCACAAGGTCAGACAGCCACTTCTGGAAAAACAGCTGGGACCTCCTGTTTGGAAAGACGAAACAGAAGCCGGAAATGTCTCCTGTGGCGAAATAATGCTCCGCCACCTGCCTGAGGAACGGTTTCATCTCTTACAGCTTGAGGATTGCGTCTGAATAGCCGGTTACTGCCTCCCTATGGGAGATGAAGAGGATTGTCTTTGTAGAATGGTATGCAGAATAGAGATTCTGCAGCAGTTCGGACTCTGTCTCGGAGTCGAGGGCGGACGTGGCTTCGTCCAGGATAAGTATTCCGCCTGGATGCAGCAGCGCACGTGCGATGGCGATTCTCTGCGACTGACCTTCGCTGAGGCCGCTTCCGACCTCGCCGCAGCGGGTGTCGAGGCCTTCGGGAAGGTCGGAAACGAAGTCCGCCTTTGCCTGGGACAGAACCTTGAGCATATCCTTCTCGGTAGCTTCGGGATTAGCCAGCATCAGGTTTTCACGTATTGTACCGCTGAGCAGGCTGTTTCCCTGGGGAACATACATGAAATTACCCCTGACGGCAACTCCTGCGCGCTCTCCCCCTACCAGGACATCACCCTCGGAGGGGCGAAGCAGACCCATCACAAGCCTTACCAGCGTACTCTTTCCGGAACCGGTGGGACCCATAATGGCTGTAAGTGAACCGGGAGCGAAGGTATGGCTGAAATGGTCCAGAACCTTTTCTCTCTGCCCGGGATATGAGAAGGATATGTCCTTAATCTCAATTCCTGGAGCTCCTGGGAGCATTATGGGGGCGGCTTCTTCTTCCAGTTCAAGTTCCTGGAGATCCATTATCCTTTCTATGGAAATGAGGGAATGTATGAAAGCAGGAACGTGCCTGGACAAGTCTGCAATTGGCCTCTGAACCTGTCCTACAAGCTGAAGGAAGGCTGTCATCATACCATAGGTTACGGTTCCGTCCTTGATTCCCAACACTCCCCAGAGGAAAGCCGCAGCATAACCGGCCATAAAGCCGAAATGCATGAAGCTCCTGGCCACTGCGTTGAAGTTGAGCCTCTTGACTGTGTTGTCCTTTACGTCCTTCTGCATCCAGCCGAGTTTGTCCATCACCCTCTCTGAGCCCACAAGGGTGAGGACCAGCACCCTGTTGAGCAGGTTTTCCTGCATATGCTGCTGGATTTCCCCGTCTTTCGAACGGATTTTACGGGTGAGCTCCTGGAGCATCTTGAAGAACATACGGCTGCCCAGTACCGCTACAACCATAAATATGATGAGGAGCCACAGAAGCTTGGGCGCCATAGCCAGCAGGAACAGGGATGCCGCCAGCAACTGGCACAGAGTCACTATCACGTCTGGGATTCGGGAACAGATAAGCTCAGTTATAACCCTGGTATCTTCCTGGATTCGGTTTACGGTATCTCCGCTGTTGAAGGTTTCCATACCGTTCCAGGTACTGTTGAGCACGTGTGAGAAGGTGTCGAAACGGAGTTTGTTGAGGGTATTGACAGAGATGTAACTCTCCCAGTATGACGCGGCGGCCGAAGCCAGTATCTGAACCAGCATTATGCCTATCATAATGGCGATATGGCCGCCAAGGGATGCGGCACTGACACCCGTGGCAATGTCCACGAGAGCCTTGCACACCCACACGAAACCAAGGGACGCGGCGATGCGCACCAGACCTATGAGGACGCTGACGGCAAGGGAGCCGCGCAGGGGCCTGATCATTTTGGAGAGCCCTTTGACACTGGTTTTGAATTTACTCATCTGCCTACAGTTCTTTTATACAAAGCCAAAACTACACGACGCAAAATTAGGGGCAGTTTTTGCCAACTTTTGACACGCCTCGGAAAATGGATCTTCCCCGAAGGCCTCTGCACCTGGACCACCGTTCCCATCACTCCTTCCGGAGTGCAGGTCTCGGTACCCACCAGATTCCCATCCCCTTTGAGGAGGAGATTCCCATCCGGCTCTATCCTGACAACCCTGTGGATCACATAATTGCCTGCGGTGGTGCGGGCCAGCACCACGTCTCCGGGAGCAGCGTCCTTTTTGGCTTCCACCAAGGCCAGGTCCTTTCCAGGGCGGATGAAAGGCAGCATGCTCTCCCCTTTCAGGGGAAGCAGCACCTTCATCCCCTCGTCCAGGAACTCCTGGGCCAGGGACAGCAGGACGTCGTTGCTCACTGTTATCTTCTCACAGGCGGACATTTTCAGAACAGATTAAAGCCGCTTCCGGGTCGGGAAGGCAATCCAACACAAAACAAGGCACGGTGCCGATTATGGCCGATATGGTGGCGTGCAGGCCGTCAGCTATCGTCCTGTCCGGCCTGAAGCCGGAGCAGGAGGCCGCGATCGAGGCATATGCCTGGGGTGCACGAAGGGGCGTCACCCTGTTCTCCTTTGCCCTGGAAATGCGCACGACTGCTCCAGCTGGGAAACATACGTTTCTGTAGCAGGGCGTCTTGCCGCTCCAGGGACTGCCGTATACATATACGCCATCGTCCTGAACCCTCATCACGGGGTTGTCGTCGTTCACCAGTTCGGTTCCGGGCACGTTCTCCAGCCACAGGCGGGAGTGGGTACTCTTTCCAGTGCCGCTCCTGCCCAGGAAAAGGTAGGCCTTCCCTCCATTGGAAACCACGGACGCGTGCATTTCAAGCGTACCCAGCGCAGCAGTAGCGTATGAGAACAGCACCATCAGGGAGTTGTCAAGACCGAAACGCTGAAGCGACGCATTCCCCTCCACAAAAACCTTTGCCCTGGAATAGTCGGCACTGAACAGCATCCTGGAGCTTATTTCCATATCCCTTCTGGGTGCCATCTCCACCAGCCAGCCTTGCGGAACTGAATACAGCTCCAGCCTCTGTTCCTCCGTCCGGCCACCCTGAACATACACAGGCTTCTTGTCAAATTCAGGTGCGCCGACGCAAACCTCTGCACCGAACAGGCAATCCCCGGCGGACACCTCGAAAGGGAGGTAGTTGTCAATATGATTCCACAACAGGAGAGAGTCTTCTCCCTGCAGGAAAAATCTGTGACCGGCCACCGAGAAATATCTTGTCATATCGTACAAATATACTATATTTGTAAAACACCTAACAGAATTATTAACCCGAAAATACCCAAAGTTGTGAAAAAGAAATTCAGATGTCTGGTCTGCGGTTACGTATATGAAGGCGAGAATCCTCCCGAGTTCTGCCCTCAGTGCCGCGCCAAGAAAGAAAAATTCGTCGAGATCAAGGAAGAAGGCCTCAACTGGGCCTGCGAGCATCACCTTAAGGACGGAATAGTAGAAGATCAGGAGATAGTACAGGGCCTCCGCGACAATTTCAACGGAGAGTGCACAGAGGTAGGAATGTACCTCGCCATGAGCCGTCAGGCAGAGCGCGAGGGATATCCTGAAGTTGCAGACGCCTTCAAGCGCTACGCTTTCGAAGAGGCCGAGCACGCCGCCAAGTTCGCAGAGCTCCTCGGAGAGGTTGTCTGGGACACCAAGACCAACCTCTACAAGAGGATGATGGCAGAGGCCGGAGCCTGCGAGGGCAAGCTCGCAATTGCCACCAAGGCCAAGAAACTGGGCTATGACGCCATCCACGACACAGTCCACGAAATGGCAAAAGACGAAGCCCGCCACGGGGCAGGCTTCCAGGGTCTCTACGAGAGATTCTTCAAGAAGTAGTTGTTAGATACAATTCAAGTTCATAGCATACTCCACACGGGCAGCCTCATCGCTGCCCTTTATGTATTTCAGGATCTCAAGGGCAAACTCTATGGCGTGTCCTGCGCTGCGTCCAGTTATCATATTGCCGCTGACAACGGCAGGGGCGGGACGGAAGGAGGCGCCTTTGGACACCGGGCCTTCCTCGAAACCGTCGAAGCAGGTGAACTCAACCCCCTGAAGGTTGTCTATCTGGCCGAATACCAGACCTGGAGCGGCGCAGATGGCAGCCACAAGGCCTCCTGCGGCATAATGTTCCTTCATGAAGTCCATCAAGGGCTCGCAGGCAGCCAGGTTCCTGGTTCCCGGCATTCCGCCCGGGAATATGATGACGTCGTCATCCTCTATGTCGACGCCGGCTTCGAGGGTGGTGTCCGCACCAACGGTGACGTGGTGTGATGAGGTAACGAACGGTTCGTCACTTATGGATACCAGTTGGGTGGGGACTCCCCCGCGGCGGAGGACATCTGCAGTTGCCAGGGCCTCGACATCTTCAAAGCCCTCAGCCAGAAATATAAATGCCTTTTTCATACTGCCAATATAAGTATTATTTCGTATTTTTGTGTTATGGAAGAAGAGAAGAAACTGTATCCTTTCAAATTCATCCCCATAGACGAGACCACGCAGGAGAACGTGCTGCTGGCAGACCTTGGCTACCAGGATTCCCTGGTAAGGGAAGGCTGGCTGGCGGCCAACAGCATATCCGAGATAATGGATATGTATATGGACCGCGTGGTGGGAGAACACGTCTTCGCCTGGTACGGCCGTCAGTTCCCGGTAATGGCCAGGGTCCTGGACGGCAGCGAGCGCACACCCCTGATGGTGTGCCCCGACGACGAAACCGCCGCCCAGAGGCTGGACTTCCTGGGCAAGGCAAAGCTATGGCACGTAGACAGCGTCCAGAAAGGGGCCAAGATTTATCTGGGATTCAAGAAGGATACCTCGGCCGAGGATTTCTACTATGCCTGCCGCGACAACAAGGCAGAAGACCTGCTGTTCAGCCTGGAGCCTAAGGCGGGAGACAGTTTCTTCATATATCCAGGCCTGGTTCACGCCGCCGGCAAAGGCGTGAAAATCACTGAGATAGCCGAGTGCTCCCCTCTTGATTTCCGCCTCAGCAACTGGGGCAAGGCCCTGGGAGGGGACGATTTCGACGCCGCCCTCACCCTGGAGGCCGCATTCGACTTTATCGATTACAAGAAATACGACCCGAGCCTCCACAACCACGCCCACAGCCACGACGGAGGCATATCCAGCCACCTTACAGAGTGCGAAGAGTTCTCCGTGACAAAACTCAGCCTCTCTGACGCAATGCACATATACAGCAGCAAGCTTGACTGCTTCCTGCTTTATGTGTGCCTCAATGGCGAGGCCTCCCTTCAGGTTATCTTCGACGAAGAGATCGGCCCCATCAACTACACCGTAAAAGCCGGAGAGTGCATACTCGTCCCTGCTGAAGTCCCCGACTTCTTCCTCGTTCCCGTTGCAAAGGGCACTTCCCTGCTGGAAGTGACAGTGGAGAAGCGGGAGAACGCAGACGCCTACATCAATCCCAACGTCCCCGGAACCCTTCCCGGCGAAGAAGATCCGGACTGGGACGATGAGGATGAAGAGGAGGACGAGTGCGAAGACCCGGAATGCGAGTGCCACCACCATCACCATCATCACCACCACTTAAGCTAAGACACTATGGCAGACGGAGTAAGAATCGACAAATACATCTGGGCCATCCGCTGTTTCAAGACGCGGTCCGAGGCCACTGATGCCTGCAACGGCAACAAGGTGAAGCTTAACGGAGCTCCTGTGAAACCCTCCAAGGAAGTCAAGATAGGCGACACCATCGACGTCCGCAAAGGCCTGGCACTCTACACTTACAAGGTCCTGCAACTCAGCCAGAACAGGATGGGAGCCGCCATGGTCCCTGAATACGCCCAGAACCTCACTCCCCAGTCGGAACTGGACAAGCTCCACGCTCCAAGGGAGACTTTCTTTGTAAAGAGAGACCGCGGAACCGGCCGGCCCACAAAAAAAGAGCGCCGCGAGATGGACGCCCTTTGGGATGAACTTGACCTTTAGTCGCCGTCTTTCACCACCACCCTTTCAATCCTGCGGGGCACTGAAGTAAGTACCTCGTAAGGAATCGTATCCAGGATCGATGCAAGCTCGTTGACCGTGGGGTCTTCTCCAAATATAGTCACTGTATCACCTGCCGCCGCCGGGACACCGGTTACATCCAGCATGCACATATCCATGCATATATTGCCTATTGTCTTGACTCTGTGCCCGTTGAGGCTGAAGCTGGCGCGGCCGCAACCCAGATGGCGGTCTATGCCGTCGGCATAGCCGGCCGGGATGGTGGCCGTCACGGTGCCTTCCGGAGCCACTATGCCTTTGCGGCCATAGCCCACGGTTCCGCTTTCAAGCTTCTTTACCTGGAGCACTTTCACCTTAAGGGAGGCGAAAGGCTTCACCTCCGGCGCATCCAGGGCGCTTATTCCGTATATGCCTATTCCAAGGCGCACCATATCGAACTGATACTGAGGGAAACGTTCTATCCCCGCCGAGTTCAGGAGGTGATACATAGGCTTGTATCCGATGCCCTGCGTAATGCTGTCTGCCATCTGGAGGAACTCCTGGGCCTGCCCTGTAGTGAAATCGTCCATCGCAGGGTCTTCGGAGGCTGCGAGATGGGAATATATGGATTTGACTTTTATCCTCGGGCAAGACTTGAGATAATCCAGCAGTGCTGGAATCTCTTCCTTGCAGAAGCCCAGGCGGTGCATTCCCGTATCGAGCTTGATATGGACAGGATAGCTGTTGATCCTGGAGCGCTCAAGATGGGCGTTGAGGGCCTGGAGTGTGTACAGGTTGGGGATTCCGGGCTCCAGGCTGTTGTTGGTTATCTCTTCGAAGAAATCGGTCCCGCAGGTGAGAACCATTATTGGAAGACTGATTCCGGCGCCTCTCAGCTCCACACCTTCAACCGGCAGCGCCACGGCCAGATAGTCGGCTCCGGCCTGCTGCATCATAGATGCTACCTCCACGGCTCCGTGGCCGTAGGCGTTGGCCTTTACCAGGACCAGCATCTTGGTGGATTTTTCAAGTTTGTCTCGGAAATATCGGAAATTGCCCAGGCACTTGTCCAGGCTGAGTTCCAGACGGGTGAAGTTGAACTGCCTTTTATTCATCTTCAAAAAGCGTAGGGTGATTTTTGTCCAGGCCGCTGAGCACCTTCTCCATTATCGCCTTGCGAAGCATGGAGGCCTTTGCCTTGACTTTGAGCCTTCGGCAATACTCGTCAATGGCGGCCATCTCTTTCTCGTTGAAATAGATGACCTGCCTGTGACTGCGCACCAGTGACGCCTGCTGCTTGGCTAGGAAGTCGGGGTCTACTGCCGGTATGTTCTTTGGCCTGCGAGGTTTCATTCAATAAAAGTCAGGTATTTGCCGGTAACCCTCCCCTTCTTCAGGCTGATGATGTGCGGAAGGGATGAAAGGTCGAATGTATCCAGCAATTTGTATAGCGTTTCAGGATCGGTCTCTCCCAGGGAATCCATGTCTATGAGGAGTTTCTTGCCGGGATAATCGGCACAATGGCTGATCTCCTGCTGGCAGTGGGAACAGGTGGGAGAATAGAACATCACGTAGTCAGCCTTGCGCAGGCAGTATCTTCCTTCTTTCACCTTGTCTCCCTTGACCATTATGCCTTTCAGCCTCAATGCCGGGACCTTGGTCCCTATGGGGCACTTGTTGTACAGGGTTTCCTGGAATACGGCCAGGTCAAGCATCTGGCTCAGGGCCTCGGTATTGAGGCGGCGGCCAAGGATGGTGCCGTCCTTTCCCAGAAGGAACATCCTTGGAGTTTCAGTAATGCCGTATGCTATCTGGAATTCGGATTCGAGGGACCTGTCCCAAAGATGATGCATGGTTACATATTCCGAATTGATGTCCCATTCAGTATCTATGAAATACTCCCACTTGTCCTTCCGTATGCCGGTATAGACGGCGTAGAACTCCAGGGGAACGACAACTGTGGGCAGGTACTCCTGCAGTTTCACAATCTCTGCCCTGCATTTGTAGCAGTCTGTATCGTAGAAGAACAATACCGCGCGGGCGTCACCCTTGAGGTCGGGCAGAGGAGCGTCCTCGTCATACCTGTCTTTCATCACAAGCTGCGGGGCCTTTTTCCCTATCAGGGACTGCCTGTTGTACTCGGCGAAGAACGCGGCGTTGAGAAGGCCTCCGTCCCAGCTCATCTCTATGAGATGCGGCTTGAACCAGTTGTCGTAGATGTGAATAGCCACCTCCTCGTCACCCATCACGCTGGAAGTGACGTAGTGGTCGTATAGCCTTTCAGCCACTGCCTGACGCAGGAGGGAATCGGTACAGGTCTCTATGATGAAGTCCACCTCGCGCGATTTCACCTGAGGTGTCTCCGGGTCGAGGGTGACGATGTACTGCTCCAGCAGCTCCATAGCCTGAGCCTGGGCCAGGGAATCTACCTGGGCAGAGGCGGCGAAGCACGCAAGCGACAGGATTATGGCGGCTATTGTCTTCCTGATCATTTTCTTTCCGGCATTTCCACCCCGTCCAGCATAAACAGGGATGTATCTCCCTTGTGGCTCAGGATGTCCCTTACGGCAGAAGAACTGATATGGGCGAACTCCTGCGCCGTAGGAATGATTATGGTTTCGATTTCGGGGGCCAGGCGCCTGTTTGCGTCGGCCACCGAGCGTTCGGTCTCGAAATCTATCATATTGCGGACACCCCTGACTATGTGCCTGATGCCCAGTTGGCGGCAGATGTCTATGGTAAGTCCGTCATATGAAATAACTGAAACTCCGTCGAGGCCCTTCACGGCCTGGCGTATCATATCCAGTTTCTGTTCCGTAGAGAAGAAACTGCGTTTGTCCTGGTTGATTCCTATGGCTACGACAACCTCGTCGAACATGGTCAGAGCCCTGTTGAGAATGTTGAAATGACCTGCGGTGAACGGGTCGAACGAGCCTGGGAACAATGCTTTTCTTTTCATAATTTATAATTGCCACTGTATGGGAGCCTTGCCCTGGGCCTCCAATATCTGGTTGGTCTTGCTGAAGTGCCTGCATCCAAAAAACGCTCCACGGGCGAGAGGAGACGGGTGTGCGGCTTCAAGAACGTAATGCTTGGACGTATCTATCAGGTATTTCTTTCCCCTTGCGTAATTGCCCCACAGGAGGAATACGACGCCGTTGCAGTTGTCGCTCACGCACTTTATTACCGCGTCGGTAAAGGTCTGCCAGCCTATGCCGCTGTGGGATGCGGCCTGGCCCGCCTCAACTGTGAGGATGGCGTTCAGGAGGAGCACTCCCTGGCGGGCCCACGGCTCCAGCCCCGTGCGGCCGGACATAGTTACGCCAAGGTCGGTCTCAATTTCCCTGAAGATGTTCTTGAGTGAGGGAGGCGCGGGAATTCCGTCGGGGACGGAGAAGGACAGGCCCATTGCCTGGCCGGGTCCGTGATACGGATCCTGGCCCAGTATGACTGCCTTTACCTGGGGCAGAGGAGTAAGATCGAATGCCTTGAAGATCTGCCCTCCGGGAGGATAGATGACCCTGCCGGAAGCCTTTTGGGCATGCAGAAACGAGACAAGCTCTGCGAAGTAGGGTTTCTCAAACTCTTCCTGCAGGGCTTGTTTCCAGGTATTTTCTATCTTGACATCCACTGTTGATACGTTTGGTATGTAAAGTTAGAAAATAAAATTGATAACGTCTGCTATATTCTTTACGTAAACGAATTCCAAACCTTTGATATATACCTCGTTTATGTCCTCGACATCCTTGCGGTTGTCTTCGGATATGACTATGGTCTTGACACCGGCCCTCTTGGCTGCCAGGATCTTCTCCTTGATGCCTCCTACAGGCAGCACACGGCCGCGCAGGGTCATCTCGCCAGTCATGGCAAGATGCTTCTTGACTGCCTGGCCCCTGAGTGCGGACACCATCGAGCTGACCATAGTTATACCGGCTGACGGGCCGTCTTTGGGAGTAGCTCCCTCAGGAACGTGGACGTGGATGTCCTTGGAAGCGAATTCCTCGCTGGTTACGTTGGCAATCTGAGGATGGGCCTTGATGTACTGGTACGCGATTGTGGCGGACTCCTTCATCACGTCACCGAGGTTGCCGGTCATCGACATTATGCCCTTTCCGTTGGAGATGGAACTCTCCACGAAGAGTATCTCGCCGCCCATAGCGGTCCAGGCGAGGCCTGTGACCACGCCGGGCACTTCGTTGCCTTTCTGGCGGTCGTGATAGGCCGTAGGCAGGCCGAGGTACTCCTTCAGATGTTCCTTCTTGATAACTGCCGGATACTCCTCCTCGGTAGCTATCTTCTTGGCCGTTACGCGGGATATCTTGGCTATCTGCTTCTCCAGGCCGCGGACTCCGCTCTCGTGGGTATAATCGTTGATTATGGCCTTGATGGCGCCGGAATCGATCTTGAGGGCACCTGCGGGGATGCCGTGTTCCTTGAGCTGCTTGGGCACCAGGAAGTGGCGGGCGATCTGCACTTTCTCCTCTGCCAGGTAACCTGACACGTTTATCACTTCCATACGGTCCAGGAGGGCCGGCTGGATGGTGGAGAGGGTGTTGGCCGTGGTTATGAACAGGACGTTGGACAGGTCGTAGTCGATGTCCAGGTAATTGTCGTGGAACGTGGAGTTCTGCTCAGGATCCAGAGCCTCGAGCAAAGCTGACGAAGGGTCGCCCTTGAAGTCGGAGGCGAGCTTGTCAATCTCGTCAAGGACAATCACGGGGTTGGACTTCCCGGCACGGGCAATGCCGCTGAGGATACGTCCCGGAAGAGCTCCTACGTAGGTCTTGCGGTGACCGCGGATTTCGGCCTCGTCGTGCATTCCTCCAAGGGAAATGCGCACGTACTGGCGTCCAAGGGACCTGGCGACGGACTTTCCAAGAGAGGTCTTGCCCACACCAGGAGGGCCGTAGAGGCACAGGATCGGGCTTCTCATATTCCCCTTGAGCTTGAGCACTGCTAGATACTCTATTATCCTGTCCTTGACTTTGTCCAGGCCATAGTGGTCCTCGTCAAGCACCTTCTGGGCGTGCTTGAGGTCAAGGTTGTCCTCGGACATATCGTTCCAGGGAAGATCCAGCATAAACTCCAGATAGTTGTACTGGACGGAGTAGTCCGGGGAAGACGGGTTGTATTTCTCCAGCTTTGAGAGTTCTTTCTCGAAAATGGCGGCCACCTTCTCGGGCCACTTCTTTGCGGCCGCCTTCTGGCGGAACTGCTCGAACTCCTCGCCGTCATCCATACCCAGTTCTTCCTGGATGGTCCTCAGCTGGTTGTTCAGGAAGTACTCCCTCTGCTGCTGGTCAATCTCGCTTCGCACCTTCTGGTTGATGTCCTGCTGTATCTTCATATACTGCAGCTGTGTCCCCATCAGGGACAGTAGGTTGAGGGCGCGCACGCGCACGTCGTCATACTGAAGAAGTTCGGCCTTCTCGTCGAAGTTCTCCACCTCCAGTGTGGTGGCGATGAAATTCACAAGGAAAGTGAAGTCGTTTATGCTGCGCAGGGCCGCCTGGGCTTCCTTTGAGGCCAGGTTGGAGTTGCGCATTATCTGTATCGCCTTCTCCTTGAGAGAATTCATTATCATCTTGCGGTCTGCCACACTGTCATCCTTGAGGAAGTCGTCCAGACAGTGGACGCGGGCGCGGATGTATGGATCGTATGTTACCACGTAATCGAGCGCGAAACGCTTGAGTCCCTGCAGGATTGCGGTGACGGTGCCGTCCGGCATCTCAAGGGTCCTGACAATCCTGACGACGGTTCCATAAGGCAGAAGGTCCTCTTTCTGAGGTTCCTCCACCGTGACGTCTATCTGGGGAACAGCGCCGATGAGGGCGCCGGATTTCTCGGCGTCTGCTATGAGTTCGAGGGATTTAGGCCTTCCTATGGTCACAGGATAGACCGCTCCCGGGAAGATGACGGCGTTTCTCAACGCCAGGATAGGAATGGTGTCAGGCATCTCCGCAGGGTCGAACTTTAACGACCCTTCTGCCTGCATCACAGGGATTATGTTCACTTCCGCTCCAATATTGGGGAAGAATACACTGGTATCTGTTTTCTTATTCATAAGTGTTCGTAAAAAGACAACATAGGCTATGACATTTTGGCAGAGTCTCCCCTACCCTAAAGCCATAGCCCATATTGGTCAATCTCCGTGCCAACGGAGAATTATTCTACTCCACTGCTACAGTATTGGCAGTTCCAGGGGTAGGAAGGCCTGTTATGCTGAAGTCCTTGCATAGGACGTCTGCATCCTTTCCGTCAGGGAAGCGCACGAGGCTCTTGCCAGGACCTTTCTCAGGCGGAGGTACAGGCATTCCGGGACGGACGAACTGAGGCCTGGTGGAAGGCACTACAGCGATGCATCCGCCGCCGTCTTGTACGCCTTCCAAGGTGGCGAGTTCAGGGCTTGCGATGGTTCCGTTACCGCTGGAGTTGCTCTGCTGCGAGCCGTAGACAATAGCGTCTACAACTGCACCGGAGGCTGCGTCGATGAGGGCGATGGAGCCGGCTGAGGCCGAGAGGGCGTAGCCGAACTGCTGGTTGCCCTTGGCGGCCACGGGAGCGGCCTCGAATGCTGCAACATCCTTCTCCAGGGAAACGGCTAGCTTATACGGAGAGCCCAGGGGCTGCACTGACTGTCCGCTTATGTGCGCAAACTTGGTGGCAGGAGTGAAGGTTATGCCGGTGCCGGGGCAGGATACGTCAACTGAAAGCATATGGTCCTGCTTGAGAGGAGCCTCAAGTTCTACGATTCCAGGCTCGTGAGGCGGAGCTCCGCGGAACTGACGGACAGGGACGCCCGAACTCTTGACAAGGGTCTTGACAGTTGCCTTTTCAATGCGTGCGCCGGTGTTTATCGTAATGACAGAACCGGGGATGAGATTCTGAGTGGTCTCTATAACCAGCTGTGTGTCACCTGCCTTTGCAGCCTTGGACAGGACTGTCTGGGTAGAAGGAGTGCCCACTGCGGTAACCTCTACGATCTCGTAGTTGCCGCCCAGGTCGATTCCCATCTTGTGACCTACCTGGAAACCTGCCACTGAAGTGACAGGCAGGTTGGTTGCGCCTGCAGCAAAAGCCATCTTGGGGCCGGTGGAAACCGGCGTAAAGAGGGTTGTGAAAGCCCCTGCAGGTGCGCCCTTGGCGCTAACCTTATAGGCCTTTCCTCCAATGTTCACGCTCTTGCCAGCGGCCACGTCGCTGCTGAGCAGCACCTCCGTGGCGCCCTTGGCGGCCGGCGCCGTAACGGCTGCGTCCGCAAGCGTGAGCACGTAGTACTCTCCTGCCCCAAGGGAGGTTCCGGCAGGGATTATGGCCGCCGTAACAGGCGCCCATCCGCTCCTGCGCACCTCTACCTTCATTCCGGAGAGGTCAAGGGCCTTGCCTGAAGCATTGTAGAGCTCTATGAACTGGTCGTTAGGATCCTGAGGCGCGGAAAGCTTTACCTCGTTAATCTTGAGAGCTTCTGCGCTGCGCACGCTGGTGGATACAGCGGCGAAGCCACCCTTCCAAAGAGCGTTGAAAGAGAGGAATCCCATTGAACGGGCATCCGGGGCCTTTACTGTATAAACAGCTGTAATACTTTGTCCTGCAGGCACTTCAGAAGGAACCTGCCCTGCAGGTTCAAGGCTCCATCCCTGAGGCAGTTCTGCTTCTATGGCGAAGTTCTTGAGAGTTTTTCCGGTGGGGTTGGTGAAAGCCACGCTCACGTCAGCGCCTGAGCCCGGCACGAAGGTGGTGAGGCGGGTCATCTTGACCGGATACTGCTGATACTTTACTGAAGCTATGTTCTTCTGGACAGCGTTGATGGCCTCGTCGGAGGGGTATCCGAAGGTCATCACGCCCTCGAAGAATGTTCCGGAGGAACCGTTGCCGTTGTCGCCTCCGTTTCCAAGCAGCATTCCGCCTTTCTTGGACATTGGATAATAGGAGTCCCTTCCCTCCTTGGTATGAGGACGTACTCCGCTATAGAATGTGGTAAGTTCTTCGGTCGTGGCATCTGCACCCCTGAGATCCCACTGGTTACCGCCGCCACCGTTGACGAACACAGACACGAACTGCCAGTCTATCGAAGGCACGTCGTTCTTTTTGGGATCGTAGCCGGAGAAAAGGCCAGCTTCCATGTCGGACATTATCCAAGGGCCCTCGCCGTTTCCGCTGCCCCAGGCGGTGGAAGTACCGTAGTAAGTGGTTTCCATTGTGCCGGTACCCACTGCGTTGCCGTTTGTGGACGAGTTGCCGTAGTCGAAGCAGCAACCGCTGTCGTAATGGGTTCCGTCTATGACGTAATAGATACCTTCAGGCTCGTCGTTGATGGCAAGCCCCTGCGCGTTGTTGCAGCGGTATCCCATTCCCGGCATCACGAACACGCCGTATGCCTTGTGGCCGTTGATCAGCACCGGAGCCATGTCAGCGATGGACTGGGTGTTGAATTCTCCGGTGTCGGGACCTTTGAAAGTACCGGGGCCTGCAGGCTCCAGGTTGTTCCCCTTTCCGGACTGGTCGTAAATGATGGTGATGCGGCCAAGGGTTCCCTTGAGGAAGGCGTCCTGTGCCGCAGCGTCGGCATAGCCTTTCACCGCGCCGATGTCCAGGGTCTTTCCGTCGGAATCACGCTGAATCTGGTACAGCGGGCCGTTGTACTTGGAGTACAACTGCCTGGTTGTACTGTGTGCGGTGACACAAGGGGTTCCGTCCGCTTCATAGATGTCGCAAGGGAGGGTCTTGCCCGAATCCGAGCAGCTGATGGCGAACAGCACCGGCAATGCCAGGCAGGCCGCCACCAGGATGAAGATCTTTTTTTTCATATCGATTGAGTTTTCAGCTGTTGTTCTTCTACAAATATAGCAAAATGGGTTATTTATTATATTGTTGATTTATATTTGATTATTGAAAAAATTAAACTACTTTTGCAGTCCTTAAAGAATAAACCTAAATACGAGTTACAATTATGACTAAAGCAGAGATAGTAAACGAAGTAGCAAAGGCTACCGGAATAGAGAAAGGTACAGTCCAGACTGTAGTAGAGGGATTCATGGAAAGCGTTAAAGATTCCGTAAGCAAGGGTAATCCGGTATATCTTCGCGGATTTGGCAGCTTCATCATCAAGCACAGGGCTCAGAAGACCGCAAGGAACATTACCAAGAGGACAACTCTTACCATTCCTGCACACGACATTCCTGCTTTCAAACCAGCAAAGACTTTTGTTAATTCTGTTAAATAAACATACTTTAAATTATGCCTAGCGGAAAGAAAAGAAAGAGACATAAAATGTCTACGCACAAGCGTAAAAAGCGCTTGCGCAAGAACAGACATAAGAAGAAGTAATCTGGATGTCGAAAGAGGTTGGGCGGGAGATCCGTCCCGCCTCTTATTTATAATAAACGTTCTTTAAAATAGAAATTCCTTATGGAGACTGAGAATTCGGTTAAGGACATGGTGGTCAACGTCACCCAGTCCGAAGTTCAGCTGGCCCTGCTGGAGAACGGCAGGCTCATAGAACTGAACAAAGAATCCAGTCAGGGTCACACGTTCACGGTGGGAGACATCTTCCTTGGAAGAGTCAAGAAGCTGCTCCCCGCCCTGAATGCCGCTTTCGTGGACATAGGTGACGAAAAGGAGGCTTTCATCCATTATCTGGACCTCGGGCTGTACTTCAACGCCTTCGACAGGTTCGTGCGGGAATCCAACCCCAACACCAACCTTGAGAAACTGTTCGCCCGCATCCCTACAGGTCCTGCGTTACCGAAGGACGGACACATAGAAGATGTCCTCAAGCAGGGACAGATGATTCTCGCCCAGATAACAAAGGAGCCTATTTCCACAAAAGGATCCCGGCTAACCGCGGAAATTTCATTGGCAGGACGCAACATTGTACTGCTCCCTTTCGCGCAGAAAGTGAGCATTTCCCAGAAAATCGGTTCGGAGGAAGAAAGGCGCAGGCTGGAGTCTCTGGTCAAGAGCATACTTCCCAAGAACTACGGTGCGATAATACGCACCGCGGCAGAAGGCAAGACCGCTGCCATTCTCGCAGGAGAACTACGTTCTTTGATAGACAAATGGAAATCATCCTGGACCAAACTGGCCAAGCATAAAGGCGTCGACCTGCTCCTCACGGAGTTTTCCAAGACCACTGTAACCCTCAGGGACCTTCTGAACGACTCGTTCAGCAACGTTTACGTGAACGACGAGAAGGCATACGAGGAAATCAGGGATTATATCGCCGTCATTTCTCCCGGGCAGGAGAAGATAGCGAAGCTTTACGATGGCAAAGAGAGCATCTTTGACCATTTTGAAGTCACCAGACAGATAAAGAGTTCCTTCGGGAAAGTAGTCCCGTTGAAACAAGGCGCCTATTTGGTCATCGAAACCACGGAAGCCCTCAACGTCATTGACGTGAACAGCGGCATCCGCGCTAAGACTACAGATCAGGAAGAGAACACCTTCGAGGTAAACAAGCTGGCCGCGGACGAGATAGCCCGCCAGCTGAGACTCCGGGACATGGGCGGAATAGTGATAGTGGACTTCATAGACATGGAGACACAGGAACACCGCAACGAACTGTACAAGTACATGGAGGAGCTCCTCAAGAAAGACAGGGCAAAGCACAACGTGCTGCCCCTCACCAAGTTCGGCCTGATGCAGATTACACGCCAGAGGATTCGTCCGGTAACCCAGATCGAGACTGCGGAGACCTGCCCGATGTGCCATGGCAAGGGCAAGATAACATCCAGCGCAGTCATAGACGAGAATATAGAAGAGACTCTGTCATATCTGGTTGCGGAAAAGAATGCCAGGAATCTTTCTCTCAAGGTCAGCCCTATCCTGGGCGCTTACCTGAGCAGAGGATTTTCATCTTATGTCAGAAAGTGGAAAAAGAAGTACAGGTGCCGGCTCAGTCTGACCGAAAGCACAGACCTGGGAGTCCTGCAATATGAATTCTACGACGAAAAAGGGGAGAAACTCAACTAGTTCTCCCCTTTTTTATTTCCTTATTATGAAGCGGACTGCCAGTACCAGAAGCAGGAGGAGGAAAAGCAGTGTTGCCGCGCGTCCGGCTATGTCGCCGTTCTGGACAAAGAAGGTTTTCTGGTTATTCAGGTAAACCATCCCTTCAAGGGTCTCGCGCTCCCACCAGTCGGACTGGGACACGACATCTCCCCTCTGGTTGATGAATGCGCTGATGCCGGTGTTGCCGCACCGGGCTATGTCGCGCCTGGTCTCTATCGCCCTGAGCGAGGCGTAACTGAGGTGCTGCTTGTAGCCGGGAGTGTCTCCCCACCAGGCATCGTTGGTTATGATTGTCAGCGCCCTCGCGCCCTTCTTTACATAGCCTGTGCAGAATTCGCCGTAAACGCTCTCATAGCAGATGGCGCACCCTATCGGCAGCTGTGACACCAGTCTTCCGTTTGAATCGAATCCGTGGACATACAGCACGGAAGGTTCGTCCTGTCCTACGCAACGTCCCATGACGCCGCCCAGTTTGTCATCCAAAGGACCGAAGATACGGGGATATGGCATTTTCTCTGTTCCCACCACAAGGCAGGACTTGTGGCAGAACTCTTCGCGGCCGGTATGGTCGGTCATGAAAGCTGTATTGTGAGTCTCATACCACAGCCCGTCCATAGTCCTGCGCGCGGTATATGAAGACGGATTCCCTCCCGGCAGGTACTCGTAGGTACTTGCGCCGAAAAGGAAGTTGACTCCCGGATAATCCTGGAGGAAATCCTGGAAAGTGTGGAAAGTCTCACTGGATTGGACGGAATTCATCATTATGTCCGAGGTGAACGTCTCGGGAGCCAGCAGGAGCCTTGGCATTATCTCGCGTCCAGGAGCGTCCAGTTCCTCGGCAAACAAGTCCAGCAGGACCTGGTTCTGCTGCTTCTGAGTCATAGACTGGAACTTCTGGTAAGGATCGAAATTAGGCTGCCCTATCAGTACGTCTATGCCCTGTGACTGGTCTTCGCGGTAACTGTCATACATATGCAGCGACAGAAGCATGGGCGCCGCAAGTATCACCGCATACGAAAGAGGCAGCGCAATGCGGCCCGCAAGCTTCATCTCCTTGAAATGGTTGCCGAGGGCGAGCAGTAGGATGTAGAACAGCAGAAGGTTGCATACCCATATCCACAGGGAGCCGCCCAGGGCGCCGGTAAACTCATACCACTGGATCATCTTGATGGAGCGGGCGAAGGAATTGCCCAAGGTGAGCCACGGCCAGGAAATTTCGGCGCTGAAATAGAAACGCTCCCACGCCAGCCACATCACGGCCAGGAAAATATGGGATACCAGAGGATTGAACTTCTTCTTGGAAAGCCTGTACAGAGCGAATATCAGCGCCATCTGGAAAGCGTTTGCCAGGACGGCGAAGATACCTCCGCCGATAGTTGCGTTACATACCCAGAAAGTGGTGGCCGCATTCCACATCACGAATGCGAGATAATACCACCAGAAAAAATGCCTTACCTTCCCCGAATCGGCTATCACGTCCATAAAAAGGAGCGGAACTATTCCGAACAGCGCCGTAAAACCGGCGTGCGGCACCAGGAAAGGCACGCTCATAAAGGCTGCGAACAGCAGCGAGAGCACCAGCATCCAAATTTTCTTATTCCTCATAAATGCGGTTGTTGTTTGTAAACCTGTCCCATCTTTCCAGCAGGCCTGTCATATCATCAGGCAAATCCGAGTTGAACTGCATCCATTTTCCCGTGGAAGGATGCTCGAACCCCAGAGTCCTTGCGTGAAGTGCCTGCCTGGGACACATCTCGAAGCAGTTTGCTATGAACTGCTTGTACTTAGCGTATACCGTGCCCTTGCGTATCTCCGACCCTCCATAGCGCTGGTCGTTGAACAAAGGGTGCCCTATGTGGCTCATATGGACCCTTATCTGGTGGGTGCGTCCCGTCTCGAGACTGCACTCCACAAAAGTGACGAATCCGTAACGCTTCAGCACCTTGTAATGGGTGACGGCGTTCTTTCCGTTACCGTCTTCCCGGGCCACCCTGAAGCGGAGGCGGTCGTTGGGGTCCCTTTCTATGGGAGCGTCCACGGTGCCTTCATCGTCCTTTATGTCCCCCCATACTATGGCGTTGTAGCAACGCTCGATGGTATGTTTGAAGAACTGTCCGGCCAGGCCGAGCTGGGCCTCGTCATTCTTGGCCACTACCAGCAGGCCGCTGGTGTCCTTGTCTATCCTGTGCACCAGGATTCCCATATGCCCGTCACCCGCATCGGTACCCTCCGGGATGCCGAGGTAGAATGCGAGGGCATTCACCAGAGTGCCGTCGAAGTTTCCGTGGCCCGGATGAACTACCATTCCTGCCGGTTTGTTCACCACCAGCAGGTCTTCATCTTCATATACGATATCCAGGGGAATGTCCTGCGGGAGTATCTCCATCCCGCGGCGGCGGTACGGCATTATGAAACGGATGACGTCGCCCGGCCGAACTATCATATTGGCCTTTGCTGTCTTGTCTCCCAGCTTGACATAACCCTCCTTTATGGCCAGCTGCACGCGGTGACGCGACGTGTCTTCCATATGGGAGGCCATGTACTTATCTATCCGGAGAGGATTCTGCCCCTGGTCGACGACCATACGGAAATGCTCGAACATTCCCTGTTCCTCGTCCAGTTCCAGTTCCCTGTCCTGCAGATCTATGTCCGTAGGAAACTGGACTTGCATTATTGCGGGAGTTTTGACTCGTCCAAGGTGAAGAACAGAGACACTTCCCCGCCCATTCCAATAGGAGCGGAAGATGCGGAAGGGCTCTGGCGGAATACTACGGCGTTAAGGGAATCGTTGTAATTCTGTACGCTGTCGTCGAAGGTGGTGCGGGCGACATTGAGCGAATTGTCGTGCACTGCATCCACTGCGCGGTTGTATTTCATTCCCACAACGTTGGGGACCCTGGTCTGGTTGTCGGTGTCGCTCAGTCCCACTACCAGGTCGACCTCGGAGCCGCTGTCTATCATCGTACCGGTCTTGATGTCTTTCCCACGGTACTGCTGCTTCAGCACGTTGTTGGTGGCCATGTCGCTGACATATATCAGTTTGCCCAAGTTGAGGCCCTTGGAAGAGAGTTCGGCCTTGGCCTGCCTCATAGAGTATCCTACCAGATTGGGCATAGACACCTGCTTGGCGTTCACGGCATTGGTGGTGAGGCGGATGAGCCTGTTCTTCTTGACACGGCTTCCGGCGGCGGGATTCTGGCTGAAGACGGCGCCTCTCTCCATCCTCCTGACATATACCGAATCAGTCACCTCTACTCTGATTCCCACGGATTCTGCCAGCTGGGCGGCATCCTTTACGGAAAGAGTGGTGAAATCAGGTACTTCTATCTCTTTATTATGGTTGGTGAAAAAGGCCAGGCCTATAGTAACGCCTGCAACGAGCACGGCGATGTAGACCAGAGCCAGGATAAGGTTCTTCAAAATCCATTTTCCCATAATCTCAAATGCTTTTTCTATAATATTCCCCTCAGCAGGACAACTACCCCGCAAACGGCCAGCAACAGGCCTGAGGCTTTACTCAACTTAATCAACGTCTCTTTGGTCAGCGACCTTCTCAAGCGGCCGAAAATCCAGGTCAAAAGAGTCCAGAACAGCAGTTCTCCCAGGAAGACTCCAGCCGCGAGCAGCAACAGTTTCCAGTCCTTTGCCTGAAGTCCGAAAAAGGTGCATACGGTAAAGTCATACAGTATGGACCCCGGATTGGTCAGTATTATCAGCGCAACCTGCCAGAACGCCGTGGTTCCCATTGTCTCTTCCGAGCGGCCGTTCTTGTAGGGATCGCTCAGGAACATTATGATTCCCAAGCAGATTATTACGCACCCGCCAAGTATGGCAATGAGCACTTTGTGCTGGTCCAGGAAACCCTTGATGAAAGCCAGGGCAATGAAACTGAGCGTGGCATAAACCGTATCCATAACGGCGCAGCCCATTGCCGCCTTGAAGCCCGTTTTCCTGCCGTAGGACAGTGATTTCTGCATCACCGTGATCACTACCGGACCTATAGGCGCAGCAAGGCATATGCCAACCAGCACAGACTTCAGGAAATCTAGCGTCATCGCCTGCAAATATAGCAATTAGAAGGAGTAATAACAATATCGACCT
>JAFRXC010000008.1 GCA_017437825.1 Bacteroidales bacterium | reverse complement strand
CTTCTGCACCCAGGCCCTGTCTTCAGGATTGGAGTAGCTGAAGGTCTCAAAGTCGTTGGGCTCGCTGATGGTATAGGTAATTCCTCCAGCCACTTCTATGCCCTGTTTCTCAAAGAACTTCTTTGCCTTGTCAAGCGTGGCGTCGTCCACAAGGTGCATATCCCTGTGGGTCTCAAGATATATCTTGTCAACGTCCAACTGACTGGAAATTGTCTTCCAAGTGGATTCCAGCCACTGGGTATCCTTCATCTTCTCAACTTCAAACGCCCTGACATAGACCGACACCTTGAAATTCTTGTGTCTAGCCCAGGCCGTGGATATTGCGCACAATGCCAGGACTGCGCAAAGAAACAGCTTAAATCCCTTTTTCATAACAGATTGCAAATTTTATGGATCGTGTAGACGAATATAGCCAGAATCAGGCAATTATAAAAGCAAGCCGAGATTCTTTTCCCGGCTTGCGATTGAAAAACTATCTGGTATCGATCAATTATTCCTCGTCCCAGTTGGATACTATCTCAACCTTTGAGAAGTCGCTTGACATCTTGAATACGGGGGAGAAATTGTAACGTTTGCTGGCATTCACGCTGCTTCCGGTTGCAACGGCACCTATCCGAAGATAGTGGTCCCTCTTGTAGGCGAACTGCATTCCGCTGTCAACGGTAGTATCTATTGACAGCTCAATGACTGTCTGGCCGTCCGCAGTCTTGATCTTGGATTGTTTTGTAGATTTCTGGCCACTGACGTTATTATTTCCGTCACTTACCCACCTGTCGGTGAACGCAAAGAAAGCCACGTCGACATTAGGTGTCTTGGAGGCGTCTTCAACCTCCACCTTGAACCTTGCCACTATCTTTGTTCCCTCGTATGTGATTTGAGGGTCCAGAATGCGGGCATATGGGGTAACCGTAAAGTCAACCTTGTTTGCTCCTTTCTCAAGTGTGAAAGCCTGCGTGAGCGGATAGAAATTCTGGTCAATAGTCTGGATCCTGTACTTGCCTGCCCAAGCGAGTTTGTTACGGTAAGTACCATTGCACTTGACGTACCAGGTCTGCGCCTTCTCATTGTCCCAACCTTCCTCATAAATGGAAATCTTGGAGCAGTTGGGAAAAGCGAACTGCATCTGCTGTCCTGTCTTGCTGTCAAGGAATGCGCCCTCAACCTGGGCGTCCCAACCGGCCTGATTGTCAAATACGAACCAATCGCAAGATGTAGCAAGAACGAACAATGAAAGTAATACTAATATCTTTTTCATAACATTAATCCGTTAATTATTCCTGTGAAGGGTTAGGTGTAAGGTCATTGATGTTAAAATTGGGTATGGCCCCATAGTAATCCAGAAGGTCTGTATTGAGACCTGTGGCGGAAAGGTTTACATCTCCGTGATACAAGTTTACACGGGCGAATATGTATTTGGGAGAGCCGTCACGAAGGTCAAGCACCGGAAGGATCGTGTGTTTCCTGTACTGATTGCCGGACCTGGTGTTCAAATACTCGCGGCGCCTGTAAAGTGTATAGCTCTCGTGTCCTTCAAATGCAAATTCCACCCTGCGCTCGTGAAGTACGTTCTCAAGCGTGAGTTCTACGTCATCCGTAAACGCAGCCCTGTGGCGGATGTCATTGAGAACCTCCTTTGCCTTTGCGGCATCCCCTTTTCCGCTTTCAGCGACTGCTTCGGCGTAGTTGAGAAGGATTTCGGCATAACGGATGTCATACCAAGGGTTCGTTGAATACTTCAGCGCCTGTTTGGGATCCAGGAACTTGCGGATTCCAAAGCAGGAACTCCAGAAATAAGCGTGGTTGCTGGTCGCTCCCTTTCCAATCTCAAAGAAGGCACTCATTTCTGCCTCGTTCTTCGCTCCCAGACCGTAGTATGTGACATCGCCTACTGTAAAAGGACTGTTTTCATAAAAGACGGGATCTTTGCCGTCAACCCAGATGCCACCTTGCGCAACTATTGTCTTCCCACGGAAATCTGCTCCCGGGTACAGGACCCAGGCCTGGAAACGTGCATCCTTGTTCTGGAACGGGTCCTGGGGTCTGGCGTACTCGACGAAAGGCGCATCTTTGTCAAAATTGGATGCAGCATTCACAATCTGGGAGAAGAATACGTTTTCTTTCCCGTCGTTACGTGTCTTGACCGTACCGTCCTTCCTGGCACCGTTGCCGTCGTAGTCATCGAACAAGTCAACCATATCGGAAGTTACGGAATAGTTGCCCCAGCCTCCGTTTGTGATAGTCTCGTGAGCCTGATTTGGAGAATAATTGATATCGAAGCTGTTTGTCGCATCAGCGAGACCGTTGTTGTAACTCTTGCCAAAGATGAACTCACAGTCCTGACGTTCCTGGAACAATTTGGTCAAGTTCTCTTTTGCAGTTGAGACGGAAGATGTAGCGCCTCCGAAAAGGGAGAACTTTCCGGAATTCATAATCTTGTCACAGGCCTCGATGCACTTGGCATAGTAAGTATCCGCATATGAAGACTCCATATAAGTGAGTTTCTTTTCTACGGCCTTATACTGGCTTGGAATGGATTCCTTGTTCCAGTATTTGCTTACGGAAGCGGCATACAGGGCGACGCGGGACTGCAGACCAAGGGCAGCCCACTTTGTAGCGCGGTACTTACCGTCGTTCCTTTCTTCAGGGAGGAGTTCAGCTGCCTTGTCAAGTTCTGAGATTACAAAATCCCAAGTTTCTTTTTCGGTTGAACGCTTTACATACAGTCCTTCGTTCTTGTCTCCGTCATAGTATTGGTCAAGAGGTTCTGTGACGATGGGAACTCCTCCGTAACGCCTTACCGCTGCAAAATAGCAGTATGCCCGGACGAACAGGGCTTCTCCAAGCATTGCGTCCCTGGTAGCCTTGTTGATTGCCTTCTTCTCAAGGGCGACATCCACCTGCTTGATGAAATAGTTGATGGAACGCATCTTCTTGTAATCCCAGAAGCCTGTGACATCAATGGAGTAGTCTGCTCCCTTTGAATAAGAGGCAAGGGTAGTGTTCAGGTCCTTGGTGTTGAAGGCACTCATAGGAATATTGTTATACACATCTGAGAGAAGAGCTTCCATACCGGCCTGACTGCTGGTCATATCTTCCTCGGACATCTTTGAAAGATCTCCCTCCAGGCTGTCGAAAAGCTTATCGCAGGAGCAGAGGCCAAGACCGAGGATTATGGCAAATGTATATCTTAATATCTTTTTCATATCTCAATATGTTTAGAAGCTGATACTGGTTCCAATAACGAATGTCCTGAGCAAAGGGGCACCGGAGGCACCACGCCTTGAGCTCTGGTATGTCTCAGGGTCCCAGACCTTTACTATCGGGTTACAGATAGTGAGCAGGTTGGTTGCGCTGGCGTGGATGCGCACACTCTTGAGATGGACTTTGCTCAGAACCGATTTGGGGATCGCATAGCCTATCTCAAGGCTCTTGAGACGGAAGAATGAATTGTTAACCCAGGAATAAGGCTGAACAAAACGATATGTAGCGTTCGATGTCGCATCCTCTGCTCCTGTCGCAGGTGCGAGGGCAGGCCAATAACCTGGTACCCAGACTGACTGGGGGTCACGTGGATCCGTGTATCCGTCGGCCAGTTTGTAATGGTCCAGATGATTTACAAAGAGCGTCTTGCTCCATCCGTATCCCATTCCTCCGGACATCTGCATATTCTTGTGGGTGAGCGCAGCACCGTTGAAAGTGGCACTCAGGTCAAAGTTCTTGTACTCGAAGAACAGCATCAAGCCGAACTGAAGAGGCGGGTTGCCTTCCTTCCAGGAGTAATAACGGTCTATAGATGTGATTACACCGTCTCCATTGCGGTCATCTATCTTGTACATTCCGGGGACCATCTCAGTCATATTGCTCTTCTTGCTGCTTGACGCAGAATAAAGAACAGGATAGTCAAAGATGTCCTTCCAGTCCGTAAACTGTCCCTTACCGTTCCATTCATAATACTTACCCTCAAGGGCATTGTCCCAGCGGCCTTCTGTATGCTTCTCGAAATAGTCCTGTGATGAAGTATATATGGCAGACCTTTCAGCCTCCTGGTAAGTGTCCCGTTCCCTTGAGAAGGTTGCAGTTGCAGTAATGCGGTAATTGAAGTCGTTGAAACGCATCCTGTGCGAGAGTTCCAGGTCTATACCTACATTTTCCGTAGCATCCAGGTTAAGGTTCGGGAGGTCTATTCCGTACATATCAGGGACGGTATTGGACATCGTGGCCGACTTGCCGGTTTGCTCCCTCCAGAACCAATCCACGGATCCTCCGATTATTCCCCGGTTGATCTCCCAATCGAAACCGAAGTCCCTCATATATGTCCTGGTCCAAGAAATCAGGGTCTGGGCAACTTTTGTACTGTTATATCCTGAAACCTGTGATCCGTCGTTGAATACGTAACCTGAACTTGTCTTGTTATACCCAAGCAGATACTGATAGGCGGACCCCTGGTTTCCACCGGAAATACCGTCAGACCAACGGAGTTTCAGATTTGTCATCCAAGGGAACAGGTTCTGGAAGAATTCTTCCTGCGACACGCGCCAGGCAAGTGAATATGAAGGAAAGAAAGCCCAGCGGTAACCGGGAGCATAGAAGTATGAGCCGTCATACCTGGCCATCACTTCCGCCATATATTTGCCGTCATACTCATAATTGATACGTCCAATGTAACCGGCCTTGGCGCTGCTGCTTCTGGTTCCGCTGTTCTCCTGGCTGTTTACGTCCGCAGCACTCAAGGTATCGTGAGTGTAGAAGTCACCGAATTTACGGTCGCCCCTGAGGTCGCCGGCCCACCCCAGGGTGGCTTCGGTTGCCGCCATAGCGCCCAGAGTGTGTTTACCGAATGTGGTGGAATAATTAACCTGGAACTTTCCGTAAAGGGTCTGTCTCTTGTTCCATCTCTCGGTAATGGCGTTTTCGTCCTTGTTGCTGGACACATACTCATCAGTCTGCCAGTCATATAGCGGGAAAGCAAGGGTCAGCTGACGTGTCTCCCGATTTTGGAAGTCGTAGGAAACCTGTCCCTGGAATTTCAGTCCCTTGAGGAACGGAGCGGTGTAGGTGGCCGTAAGGCTGTTTGTGAAGGTATTGTTCTTTGTCTTGTCATATCCGTTGGCTCCGTTCAAGGCTCCGATTGCATTACGGCTTTCGTTACCTGAGTTATAGGACCAATGGGTTGGATTGCTTGGAACATTCCAGGGAACATAACGCTCTGAATAAAGCCCTCTGGTGTAAAAATTCTGTGACGCATTCTGAGGAGTACTGGTCCTGTCGTTCCAACTGAGCGAAGACTGATACACTATCTTGAGATCTTTGGTTACGTTGGTTGTGACATTGCCCTGCCAGGAAAGGCTCTTGTAACCAAGTTGCGGGCCGTTAAGGATACCGTTATCATCATTGAATGACACGCTCAAATAATATTGGGTCTGATTGTTTCCTCCGTTCAGGGACACCTGGTGGTTCTGCTGGAAAGAGTATTTCCTGTAGAACTGGGAATACCACTTGTTGTCCGTCCAGCCCTCGTCGCCGTTAATGTAATGGTCAATGAGATCCTGCGTGTAACGGGGCTCTTTTCCCACATTGGCGTTCATCTCATTGGCAGCCTTGAACCAGGTGACTATGTCAACCTCATCAGGAAGTGCCGTGGGAAAGCCAAATGAGAACCTATTGGAGTATTTGACCGTAGGGGCCCCTATGGAACCCTGCTTTGTGGTGACGATGATGACTCCATTCTCCGCGCCCATACCGTAAATGGCGGCAGATGCGTCCTTGAGGACGGAGATGCTCTCGATATCCTCCGGATTAAGCTGAGCCAGCACGGCAGAGCTGCTGTTGGAGTAAGAAGTGTTGTTCTCCTGGGATCTGCGGGGAGCCGTCCTTACCAGTCCGTCAACGATCACTAGCGGTTCGTCATACCCACGAAGCTTGAGGTCAGTATTGAAGTCTCCGGCATCTCCAGTCCTCTGCCTGATGAGCAGTCCGGGGACCTTTCCTTGAAGGGAT
The DNA here is from genome assembly GCA_017437825.1 of Bacteroidales bacterium. Classification (GTDB taxonomy): domain Bacteria; phylum Bacteroidota; class Bacteroidia; order Bacteroidales; family UBA932; genus Cryptobacteroides. The sequence continues at coordinate 2,722 of JAFRXC010000008.1, read as the reverse complement.
GCAAGGACATCGGTCTGCTTTGTAGCAGTAAGTTCCTCGCTCCTGATGTTTGATATGGCACTTGTCAGGGATGTCTTCCTCTGTGTACCGTATCCTACGACAACGGTCTCTTCTAGTTGTGTGACGTCTTCGCGCATCATAATGTTGAGCGTAGGCGCAGCTGTCACTTCCTGGGTGGCATATCCTATGGAAGATATTTCCAGCACTGAGCCTGCAGGCACCACAAAAGAGAAATTACCGTCAAGGTCAGTGGTTACGCCATTTGTGGTACCCTTGACCATAATGGCTGCGCCAATTACAGGCTGGCCATCCTGGTCAACTATAGTACCCTTTACGGAGACCTGGTTCTGGCCGAAAACTACCGGTATGCTGAACAGCATACATAATAAAAGCGGTAGGAGCCGCTGAAAGAGTAGTTTTTTCATTTCAATAAATAGTAAATGAGTGTTGGTAACATATTATTAAAAAACAAAGTGTCGTTTGTTAATTCCATACAAATGTATTTAATAATTTTTTTAATACAAAAAGTTTATATAAACTATTTATTAAAAATGGACAGAATATTGCTATTCTGTCCCCAAAAAATTGTATGTATCCTAACAGCTGTAAATCTTTCCGCAGGTTTCTTTACCAGTCAGGCTGCTATTTCTTTTTAAGCAGGATGCAGGCGCCCCCTCCTGGAGCCATAAGCACCCTGATGGTTGACTTGGAGGTAACTTCAACTGTTTCGCTGTGAGTGGATTCGCGGTTAGTCCTGTAGTCAGCCGCAGCACCGTCTGTATTGACCGTTGCAATCCATTTTCCTCCGGGGAGGAATGACAGCGGAATGGAAACCGCGCGTGAGGATTCATCTGTCGCGGCGGCAACCAGGAAGTCTCCGTCCGCGTTCTGACGCATCATCACAATGTACTCCCCTATTTCTCCTGCCAAAGTTCGGCTTTCCTTCCAGGGCTGCTTCTCAGCGGAAAGGAACTCAAGCAACTTGGGATACTTCTGGTAGTACTCCGGGATGTCAGGAATCACCGTGGCGCCGGACCAGGTTATCATTGTTCGCGCAATCTCTGAAGTAGCCGTTGAAGGAACCTCCTGGCTGTTGTCCTTGCGGGTGGTCCTTCCCTGGTGGAGCTCCATAAAGCCATTATTCATATCAAGCGGTCCCGCAAGCATATTGACGAAGACTGATGTCACGAAAGTCTTGGGCTGGAATATCTGCCTTCCGTCCAACTGGGCTTTACAGTATTCACGGGTTATGGCATTGGGCCAGGTGCGCATCTGCCCGAAGGGATGCACAGGATAATCGTGGAAGTCCACCAGAAGATGGTGCTTGGCGCAGAGGGCCGTTATCATCTGGGTGTTGCGGTTCTTTTCCAGCGGAGTGCCGTTCATAAAACCGTACTTGACGCCGGCAGCGCCCCATTGTTCATACTGTGCCAGAGTCTCCTCAATTGGATAGCGCCTTCCGGCTACGTCGTTCAGATAAAGCCAGACGCCAACTCCCCTTTCCTGGCCGTATTTTATGATACGCTGGACATCCTTTGCCTTCTCTCCATTTACAGGGTCCGAACTTGCGGCGAACTCCGGTCCGTACCAGTTGGCATCCAGCACAAGATGGCTGAAGCCCTGCTCTGCGGCAAAGTCTATCATACGGGTCCAGGAATCGTAGTTCATACCGTAATGGTATCCTTCCCAGACAGCTCCGTCAATGCGCCAATCCCAAAGGGCCACGCCTGGCTTAACCCAACTGAAGTCATCTGACGGCTCCGGATTCAGCAACTCAATGATATGAGAGTCTACCAGGTCTCCTGCCGTGTCACCACACATTATTACGCGCCAGGCGGATGTATAAGGTTCGCTTGCCGCAATCTTTTCAGGAATCACTTCAAATGCGGTGGATCCTGACTTGGAACGGAGCCTCATAGGCCAGCAGTCTGTTCCAAGGAAAGCCTCGTGGATGGCAAAATAGCGGTTTTCAGAGGCTTTGACGGTCATCACGGGCAATCTCTCCCCATTGGACTCGCTGAGCTTCTCAGGGCCTATATTGTGCCTTTCTCCGTTATAGAACCAGGCGGTATAGTCTCCTGCAAAATTGAACTGGGTCTTTTCGCTCATTTCTCCTGCTGGAAGGCCTGTGAAACGGAAGGCTGCGCCGTCGTTGTAGACGCGCACCTGAAGTGAACAGCTGCCAAGGCCGGCAAACTGGAGCGTGAAATCACGCTGGTTATACCTGTCAGGCACCTCAGAGCGCTTGCCCCAGAGAGGCTTCCATATTTCCCTGACTCGAACCCTTCTGCCGGCTGGTGCCAGTGACTGTGCTTTTGGAGATGTGCTTTCTGATACCGAATAGCCTATTTCAGACCAGTCAATGGCCACTTCTCCACCCTTTGACAGGGTGTACTGGAGTTTTCCATTGGCATCTACGCCCACCGTAAAGGCCGTCTTGCGGTCCGGGGACTTTACCTTGTACGTCTCTCCGTCAAACCGGGGAGCCAAGGCCAGGATTAGAAACAGAATGAATTTCATATCGTTAATATTAAATTATAATCACTTTGTGGTCAGTACGCCGCTTGCGCATTGTGGGGTCCCTGACAGGTCGAAACCTTCCACAACAACCTTGAATCTGCCCTGGTATGAAGGAAGGACGTATTCAAGAACCCGGCTTTCTCCGGGGGCGAGCTCTATCAAAGGATGCCACAGGATGGTTTGCCTGAGGTCCGGAACGTTT
>JAFRXC010000059.1 GCA_017437825.1 Bacteroidales bacterium | reverse complement strand
CCTCCGTGCGGTTGTAGAGGGCATCCACCAGCTGGTACAGCAGGCGCGTGAGGCTGCGCTTCTCTCCGCGTTTTATAGGGATGGTCTGCGCGTGGAAATCCTCCGGATTGCCTATGCCGTACAGGCAGGAGACGCTGGAGATGACAATGACGTCGCGTCTGCCGCTCAGCAGGGAAGACGCGGCACTAAGGCGCAGTTTCTCTATCTGGTCGTTGATGCTGAGGTCTTTCTCTATGTAGGTGTCGGTGGAGGGAATGTATGCCTCAGGCTGGTAGTAGTCGTAGTAGGATACGAAGTATTCTACCGCGTTGTTGGGGAAGAAGGTCTTGAATTCGCCATACAACTGAGCCGCAAGCGTCTTGTTGTGGCTCAGGATGAGAGCCGGACGCTGCAGGTTGGCAATGACGTTGGCCATTGTGAAGGTCTTGCCGGAGCCGGTGACGCCAAGCAAAGTGACATCACCAACGCCCTGGTTCAGAGCGTTGGTGAGTTGTGCTATTGCCTCCGGCTGGTCACCGGCGGGCTTGTATGACGATTCAAGCTGAAACTTCATCTAGTCTGCCTTCTCTTCCGGATTGCGGGTACTGCCGAAGTTGACGGCCATATCGGCTGCGGAGTTCTTTCCGAAATCGTAGTCCTTTCCAGGAAGGATCGCATTGAGGATGATTCCGGTGAGGGCTGCAACTGCAAGTCCGCTGAGAGAAGTGAAACCGATGCTGATGGCGTCGTTGGCTCCGTACTTGATACCGATTGCCAGTACCAGGATGAGGGCTGCGATGATGAGATTGCGTGAGTTGGTGAAGTCAACCTGGTTCTCGATGAGGTTGCGGACACCCACGGCGGAAATCATACCGTAGAGCACCAGCGAAACGCCTCCGATGGTTGCGGACGGCATTGCTCCGATGAGGGCGGCAAACTTAGGGCAGAAGCTCAGTACGATGGCGAACACGGCTGCAAGGCGGATTACGCGGGGGTCGAACACCTTGGTGATGTTGAGCACTCCGGTGTTCTCTCCGTAGGTGGTGTTTGCAGGAGCTCCGAACAGAGATGCGAGAGCGGTTGCGAGACCGTCACCCATAAGTGTCCTATGGAGACCCGGATCCTCCAGGTAGTTGATTCCCACGGTGGAGGAAATGGCGCACATATCGCCGATGTGCTCTACCATTGTTGCCAGGGAAATGGGCACGATTGCGATTATGGCTGCCACGATGAGGCCCCAGTCAGGGTTCTTGAACACTGCGAATGCAGTATTGCCCCACTGGAACGGAAGGCCTAACCAGGCGGCATCCTTGACGCCCGAAAAGTCTGCCATGCCGAAGCAGGCTGCAACGATGTAGGAACCGAGCACGCCCAGGAGGATTGGCACGATCTTGATCATTCCCTTGCCGAAGATGTTGCATACAACGATGATTGCAATGGCAAGCAGGGCGATCCACCAGTTCTGGGAGCAGCTTTCGATAGCAGTTCCGGAAAGGGTGAGTCCGATTGCGATGATGATGGGACCGGTAACCACGGGAGGGAAGAACTTCATAACTCTCTTGGCTCCGAAGGCAGCAAAGAGACCGGCCAGGATAAAGTACATCAGACCGGCGCAGAAGACGCCGATACAGGCATACGGAAGAGCCTGCTGGAGTGTCAGGCCGTAGCTGTCCATTCCCGTCTGGGTAACGGCGGCGTATCCTCCGAGGAATGCGAATGAAGATCCCAGGAAGGCAGGAACCTTGAATTTGGAGCAGAAGTGGAAGATAAGGGTTCCGAGACCGGCAAACAGCAGTGTGGCAGACACGGAGAGACCTGTGATCACAGGTACGAGGATGGTGGCTCCGAACATTGCGAACAAGTGCTGGAAGCCAAGAAGAGTCATCTTGCCTGCGCCAAGCTGGCGGGCATCATAGATAGGTTGGTTAGAGCCGCTTTGTTTCATACTCTAAAGATAAATATAATAAGACTGCGCTCCGTCGGGGGCGCAGTCTTATTTATAAACATAGTTGTAAACAACTATTTCAGCAAGTCCCGGCTCCTGGCTATGAAATCGGCCAGGTCCTTGCCCTTGAGCATCCCGTTTTCCAGAAGGGCCAGGTCGGCCACCTGCTTCAGCAGGGTGCCGCTGTTCTCCCTGTCAGCCCAGATCTTGGTGATTACAGGGCTCTGCATGTTAACTATGATGTTGTATGCCTCGGGCATGTCGTTGTAGTAGTTCATTCCTCCGCTGAGGGCGCTCATCTCCCTGAATCGGCGCATGAACTCGCTCTGGGTAATGGTCACGGGCGCGGCGTTCTCGCCGAGGTTGCGCGCCTCCACGTAGTACTCGTTGCCGGCAGGCAGGACGCCCTTGACCAGTTCGTCCAGGGCCTTCTTGTCGTCCTCGCTCATCTCCGGCTTGATCTCTTCCTGCTTGGGGATAAGGTTCTCCACGCTGTCGGAGTCCACGCGGCAGAAGCGGCATCCTTCCACCTTCTGCTCAAGGAGGTTGACGAAGTGGGAGTCAAGCTCGCAGTCCATCAGCAGGACGTCGTAGCCCAGGTTCTTGGCCTGTTCAATGCGGGAATACTGGTCCTGCAGGTTGGTGGCGTACAGGAAGACCACTTTCTTGTCCTTGTCGGTTTGCAGGGGCTCTACGGCCTTCTTGTACTCGTCTATGCTGAAGTATTTGCCATCGGTGTTCTTCAGGAGGGCGAAGCTGACGCCTCTCTCGCCGAATTTCTGGTCTGACAGCATTCCGTATTCTATGAACAGCTTTATGTTATCCCATTTGCTTTCCAGCTGGGCCCTCTGCTCCTTGAATATCTCTTCCAGCCTGTCAGCCACCTTGCGGGTTATGTAGGTGGAAATCATCTTTACGTTCTTGTCGCTCTGCAGGTAGCTGCGGCTCACGTTCAGGGGGATATCGGGAGAGTCGATGACTCCGTGAAGCAGGGTGAGGAAGTCAGGGACTATGTTGTCCACGTGGTCGGTGACGAACATCTGGTTGCAGTAGAGCTGGATCTTATGCTTGTCTATGGCCATCCTCTCCTTGATCTTGGGGAAGTAGAGCACGCCTGTGAGGGTGAACGGATAGTCCACGTTCAGATGAATGTAGAACATCGGGTCCTCCTCCATAGGATAGAGGTCCTTGTAGAACTTCATATAGTCTTCTTCCTTCAGGTCTGCGGGAGCCTTTGTCCAGATGGGCTCGATGTCGTTGATGACGTTGTCCTTGTCAGTGTCCACGTATTTGCCGTCCTTCCACTCCTGCTCCTTGCCGAAGATAATCTTTACCGGCATGAACTTGCAGAACTTGTTCAGCAGCTCCTGAATCTTTGCGTGTGTGGCGTACTCGGCGGAGTCGTCATCCAGGTACATCGTAATCACCGTGCCGCGGGTCTTCTTTGTGCTGTCAGTCAGCTTGTACTCCGGAGAGCCGTCGCAACTCCATTTTACGGCGGTGGCGCCTTCCTTCCAGGAAAGGGTGTCGATGGTCACCTTCTTTGATACCATGAAGGCAGAGTAGAATCCCAGTCCGAAGTGGCCTATGATGCTGCCTATCTGGTCTTTGTATTTCTCCAGGAATTCTCCAGCAGAGGAAAATGCTATCTGGTTGATGTATTTGTCAACCTCCTCTGCGGTCATTCCCACACCGTTGTCGCGGACTTTGAGGACCTTCTTGTCCTCGTCCAGCTCTATGTGGATATCGGTGTTGCCCAGGTCGCCCTTGAAATCGCCGCTGAGGGCAAGAGCCTTGAGTTTCTGTGTGGCGTCAACCGCGTTGGCCACGATCTCCCTGATGAAAATGTCCTTGTCTGAATAGAGGAATTGCTTGATTACCGGAAAGATGTTCTCGGTGGTTACCCCGATCTTTCCCTTGGTCTGTGTACTTGCCATAATATGAAATGTCTCCTTTTAGAATTCTTGTTTACTAAAAGGAGACAGGTCAAATAATATTCCAATACAGGAATCTATGCCATATTGTCAGTTTCTGTGACTATTTGTACATGAAACGCTTGATACTCATCTTAGGAGTCTTCTCGAAAGGAGCCAGTACGACTTCCACCTTGGAGATCTGGCTGTACTTGGGGAATATGCGGTTGACGTTGTGGCGGATCTGCTCGGGGATGTCGGAAACGGCCTCCTGGTCAAGCTTGTCCTTCTTCATAGCCTCGCTGTCAAGGTAAACCAGGGCGATGAGGGCGCCTGCGCGGTCTACAACTACAGATTCGGTAACATAGTTCTGGTTGTTGATCACAGCCTCGAGTTCCTCAGGATAGATGTTCTGTCCGTTTGCGGAAAGAATCATGGTCTTGCAGCGTCCCTTGATGAAGATGTTGCCGTCCTTGTCCATTACTCCAAGGTCTCCGGTACGGAGGTATCCGTCCTCAGTGAAGGCGTTTGCGCTCGCCTCGGGGTTGTTGAAGTAACCGCTGCAGATGTTGAGTCCCTTTGCGAGAATTTCTCCGGCGATATGCTGAGGATCCTCGGAATCGATCTTAACCTCGGCGCAGTCTACGGCGCGGCCGCATGAGCCGGGAGCGTAGATGGCGGCGTCGGCGTATGCAAGCAGAGGCGAAGCTTCAGTCATTCCGTAGCCTACAGTATAGCGGATTCCGATCTTGCGGAATACCTTCTCAACCTCGGGATTGAGGGCTGCTCCACCCATGATGAAGTTGCGGACCTTTCCTCCGAAGGCTTCCTCCAGTTTCTGCCCGATCTTCCTGTAGATGACCTTGCCGATTCCGGGAAGGGCCAGCAGGACCTTCATATACCACTTGCTGATGACAGGCTTGATGCTTGACTTGTAGACTTTTTCCATTACCAGAGGCACTGTGCAGACCATATAAGGCTTCACGTCCTTCATCGCCTTGAGAAGCAGGGTGGGGGAAGGGGTCTTGCCAAGATAGTGGATGGTACAGCCGTAGCACAGAGGGTAGATGAACTCGAATGCGAGTCCGTAGATGTGTCCCATAGGGAGCATTGAAACTATATCGTCCTCGTCATCCACATAGATGTTGCGGAATGCGAAGTCTACCATTGCGGTGAAACCCTCGTAGCGGAGCATTACGCCCTTGGGGGCGCTGGTGGTTCCGGAAGTGTAGTTGATCACGCAGAGGTCCTTGGCGTTGTCCTTGGGGTAGCAGACGTTGTCCCTGCTGAATCCCATAGGGTATTTCTTGTTGAAATTGGCGTCTATGTCGTCGAAGGCAGCCTGGACGTCCTTGTTGGCGCAATAGAGGAGGGTGTAGTCTGCATTGTCCACCACTGCAATGACATTAGGCATCACAGCTATGTCCATCTTCTCCCAGATCTCCTTGTCGGTGAAGAGGATGCGTGCCTCTGAATGGTCAGTGAGGTGGCTGATTGCCTCAGGAGTGAAGTCGCTGAGGATAGGTACTACTACTGCCTCGTATGTATTGATTGCAAGGAAGGTGTTGGCCCAGCGTGCGGTGTTCTTTGCGCTGAGGGCTATCTTCTGTCCTTTCTTGATGCCTGCTTCCTGGAAGAACAGGTGGAATTTCTCTATGTTCTCTGCCATCTTGCAGTAAGAAATAGTCTCACCTTTGTAGTTGCACAGGGCAGGTCTGTCCCAATCTCTCTTGATTGTCTGTTCAAGTATACTGAAATAATGTTCCATAATGTTTTGAAAAAAGTTGCGCAAATTTACCCCCTCTCACGCGCGTACCCAACTCTTTTTTGCGAAATGTGGCGAAAAATGCCGATATTTGGGGCGAACTGCTAAAATGTGTGGCGAAATAAGATGAAAAGAAAACCTATAGTAGCGCTTATATATGACTTTGACGGGACTCTTTCACCCGGCAACATGCAGGAATTCGGGTTTATCCAGGCGGTAGGGAAGACTCCCGCCGAATTCTGGGCGCTGAGCAACATCATTGCCAAAGGTCAGGATGCCTCCGATGTCCTTTCTTATATGAAACTGATGTTCGACGAGGCTCACAAAAGCGGCATCCGCCTGCGCAAGGAGAATTTCAAGTCTTTCGGCCGTGACATACAGCTGTTCGAGGGAGTGAAGGAATGGTTCTCTCTGGTGAACAAGTATGGGCAGGATCATAATGTGCGCATAGAGCATTATATCAATTCCTCAGGTCTCAAGGAAATAATCGAGGGCAGCAGCATCGCCCACGAATTCAAGCACATTTTTGCAGGAACCTTCATCTATGATCAGAACGGAGATGCACAGTGGCCTGGAATAGCGGTAGACTACACTGCCAAGACTCAGTTCCTCTTCAAGATAAACAAGGGCATTTTCAGCGCCCAGGATGCCAAGATAGTCAACTCCAGCATAGCCGAAGACAAGAAACGCATCCCGTTCACCCATATGATCTACTTCGGGGACGGAGAGACTGACGTGCCTTGTATGAAGATCGTCACTATGTTCGGCGGCCACTCAATTGCGGTTTACGACCCTGCCAACGAGAAGAAGAAGGCAACAGCGCTCAAACTGAAGCGCCAGGGACGCGTCAGCTTTACGGCGCCGGCCGTCTATACAAAAAATAACCGCGCATACGAGGTAGTATGCGCGATCATAGACAAGATAAGGGCCGACGTGACCCTGCAGGAGCTGTCCCGTTAATCTTCCTTTACCAGACGTACGTCGAATATCCTCGCCGCCATGGCGTTAGCCTGGCTGCGGAAGGTTATCCGCACTCTGTCCTTTCCCTGCAGCGAAGACTTGGGCAGTATGTATTCCTTGCGCTCTATCTTCTTCTGTCCGGTTGAGGGGAAGGCTGTCTCGCTTATTATCAGTTCGTCATCCACCAGGATGTCCATTGCGCGTGAAAAGTTGGGATTGGCTGTCTCGCTGCCCCAGTAGCCTACGCTCAGCGCCAGGTTCTCCAAATTGTCGGTATCCATCTCGTAACTGAAGTAACCGCCGCGGCGGATTGTGCGGTATGGCTTGTTGCTCTCGTTTCCGGTGGAGGAGTTCTCGCCCTGCATCCTGTGGTCGGCCTCGGGCTGCTGCTCGCCGGGGGTGACTTTGTCCACGGTCCTGGCGTCCAGCGCCAGCATAGCGGCTTCGTCCGCCCTGATTTCTTCCAGCATCTCGTTGAATCCTTCCCTGGTGAGAGAGAGGAAGTAGATGGCGTAGCGGCTGTCGTGGAGGTAGAAGAAAGGCTCCAGCTCCAGCGTGTCGTATTTGCGGTCGTTGAAGAGGCCTGCAACAGTGTAGTGGAGGGGCTTTCCGGGTACGGGCTGCATATTGAAGATCTTCTGCTCTATCTGCTCGCGGGTGCCGACCATAATAGGCGTTTCAGCAATAGGGACCAGCGGTCCGGAAGCTATGTGTGCCCAGCGGCCGTCATCGGCGATGAGTCCGTCCAAATTCTCCGTTCCGGTCTTTGCTGCGAGTACAATGGGTCCTTTCTTCACTGCAAGGTACTGGGGAACGTTTGCCAGTTCTTCGATGACGGTCTTCATAGGAAGGGATATCTCCACTACGTCGCCATTCTTCCATTTGCGGTCTATCTCTATGTATGACTGCGGCGTTGCCTCTGCATCGAAGACCTTTCCGTTTATCTTTATGCAGTATCCCGCATCTGTCCATTCAGGGCAGCGGATGAACATCTTGAACTTCTTGGACTTTTTGAGATTGACAGTAATCTTGCTGCTCTCCTCGAAGGGGAAATTGGTCTCCTGGGTTATAGTGGCCCTGTTCTCCTTCCAGTTGAGCCTTGAAGCCACGAAGAGGTTTACGTGAAGTTCGGAGTCTCCCTCGTGGGTGTATATGAACTCGCCGTACTTGCCGTGGTTCTCCATTCCAGTACCTATGCAGCACCACATTCCGCTATTTACCTGGGAGTAGACGCGGTAGTGGGAAGGACGCATTGACGTAAAGTATACATAGCCTCCGTGCTCAGGATGCTGGGTAGAGAGAATGTGGTTGTACATAGCCTTCTCATAGTAGTCTGCATACTCTGCGAGCGGGTCAATGGAGAAGAGGAACTCGGTGAGCTTGAGCATATTGTGCGTGTTGCAGGATTCGGGGCCCTCGCGGTGTTCCACGAAGCTGATGTAGTCGTCTGCGGCGGGGAAGTGCTCGCTGCGGCTGTTGCCTCCGATCACTACTGAACGGTATTTGGTAACCCTGTCCCAGAAGAACCTTGCAGCTTCCTTTTGGGAAAGGTCGTTGTCAACCTTGGCTATCCTGGCGAAACCTGCCACCTTGGGCACCTGGGTGTTTGCGTGCTTGTTGTCCAGATTGTCGTTGTGGATGAGCATCGCGTCGAAAATCTGATGGTGGGTCCAGCGCTTTGCGGCGTCCATATATTTGCGGTCACCGCTTATGACGTAGGCGTCTGCAAGCACTTCGTTCATTCCTCCGAACTCGGAGCCCAGCATATCCTCCATCTGGGCGGGGGTGAAGTCCTCTATGATATAGAGAGCCCAGTCGCACATCTTGAGGAACATTTCCCTGGCCTCGGGAATGCCGGCGTAAACCCAGGCGTCACGCAGTCCCGCGAAGAGTTTGTGGACGTTGTACCAGGGTACCCAGGCGCGGCGGATTACATCGAAGTTGCCTTTCTTTACTTCTGCCCAAAGATTCTTGCTGTCGGGGACACCGCCTATGTAGCCGTTGCCGTTGGCGTCCTGCGCGCGCTTCAGCTCTGACAGCATATATTGCAGGCGCTGGTAGCATTCCTGGTTGCCTGTGGCGGCGTAATGGATTGCCAGGGCGGCTACGTAGTGGCCTCCTATATGGCCGTCAAGGCCTTCCCAGTTGGGGAAATACGGAGCTTTGGGCTCAAGGCCCGCTTCTTTCAGGAACGGAGCCAGAAGGCGGTCCATATCGTACTCCAGCAGTACTTTGGTGTTGAGGTCAAGGGCGTGCCTGAACGGTCCGTCCAGGAGTTCCACGTCTGACAGGCTGAAAGTGTTGTCGTATATCCTGTCCTGAGCCTGCGATTTCAGACAGCAAAGGCTCAGCATCAGAATCAGGATGGCAGTGATGCGCTTCATAATTATGTGGTTGGTTAGTTATTTGATCAAGTTGAGGAATTCGTTTCGTGTGCGGGACGAACTGAGGAAGATTCCGCTGAAGGCGGATGTGGTGGTTATGGCGTTGGACTTCTGAACGCCTCGCAGCTGCATACATGTGTGCATGGCTTCTATGACCACGGCGACTCCCATAGGGTGGAGGGCCTCCTGGATGCAGTCCCTGATCTGGACGGTGAGTCTCTCCTGGACCTGGAGCCTTCGGGCGTAGGTTTCCACCACGCGGGCAATCTTGGAAAGGCCGGTTATTTTCCCGTCAGGGATGTATGCGACGTGACACTTGCCTATGAAAGGCAGCATATGGTGTTCGCAGGTGGAATAGAGCTCTATGTCTTTAACCAGCACCATCTGACGGTATTTCTCGTCGAACATTGCGCTCTGGATGATCTTGAGTCCGTCTTCTTCGTATCCCTTTGTCAGGAACTGAAGGGATTTGGCCACTCTTTCGGGAGTTTTGAGCAGGCCTTCACGGTCCTGGTCCTCGCCCAGAAGGCGGAGGATTTCCTTTATGTGGGCCGCAATTTCTTCAGTTACTGCCGGGCTGTAAGTTTCTTCATTTGTGTAAGCCATATTGCAAAAATATATAAAATATTTGCAGTATTGAATTTTTATCTATATTTGCGCCGAAAACCAAAATTTGATTCGCTATGTCATACTGGACCTTAGAACTTGCCAGCAGCCTGGACGATGCACCATGGCCGGCAACCAAAGACGAATTGATAGATTACGCAAACCGTTCCGGAGCCCCCGAAGAGGTGATAGAGAACCTTACCGAGCTGGAGGACGACGGAGAGATTTACGAAAGCATAGAAGACATCTGGCCGGACTATCCGACCAAAGAAGACTTTTTCTTTAATGAGG
>JAFRXC010000058.1 GCA_017437825.1 Bacteroidales bacterium | reverse complement strand
TAAGCAAAGAGACGGAAAGCTGCATTGCGCTTGATTTTCATTTTGCGACCCCTCCGCTAGTTAAAATCGTATCCCAAAAATATCCCAAAAACGCTCAAAGGTGAGCGAACCCGTTTGCAAAGATAGGCAATAGAAACCATTCCTGCAAGGGTTTACGAAGGGTGTTGTACTTGGTTTACGATTCTCGTCCTCTCCGCGCTATGCAATGCAGGAGGCTGACGCCACACGGAAGTGTGGCGTTTGTCGTTTCTACTTCAACTCTTCGTACAACTCAGGATCGAATTCCTCAAGAGCGGTAACTCCGTGCAGATGATTGATGGAAATCCACGGAAGCCAGGTGCGGTGCGCGCCTATTCCGCGGATGGGGTTCATACGCCAGTGTTCCTGCTGCCAGCCGGGGCCTGCCATATCGTAGGTTCGGCCCGGCAGGGCGAGCATGGCCTTGGTGCCGTGAAGCAGGACGTACGCTACGTCCTTCTCGTGCTCATCGCCGGTATATTTGTAGAGCTTGGCGTAGATGGGGACGGCCCAGTCGAGGTACTGGTCAACGCCTCCGACATCGTTGGAGCCTATTCCGTTGACGCCTGTGGTGGGGACTCCCGGCTTCCAGCCGAGGACATCCGCGTCGGCACCGACCGGCATCGGGACGTTCCATATCCATATCCAGGTTTCGGCGTAGTCTGCCGCGGCGCGGGCCCTCTGGAGCCACTTGTCATCCTTGGAATCTTCGTACAGAGTCATAAAGGCCTCGGCGCTGAGCATCCCTGACTCCTTGTCAGCAACGCTGGAGGTGCCGGTGGCGCCTTGGTAAACGCCCTCCGCACCGTATTCGTTCCAGATATATTCAGCGGCCTTGACGGCAGCTTCCTTATAGCGATTGTCTCCTGTGAAGTTGGCCAGTCTCACCAGGAAGGGGACGGGCGCGTAGGAGAGGGCGCCAGACTGGTCGGAGACGGCTCCGTCATCGCCCCAGGCGGCGGGGAACGAGCCGTCCGGACGCTGCAGCGGCAGCAGCCAGTCCGCGAAGCTCTTGCCCCAGGCAAGCCACTGCGGATGCTGGACGCCGCGCTCTTTCTCGCGCTCCAGCATATCCATCAGACGCGCAAGGTCTTCCGGAATGGGACGCAGTCCCCAACTGTTTCCGCCGTGGATGTTGCCCACCTTGCCAGTGCGCAGATTCAGGCCTTCGCCTACGGGCGGATCCAGCGGAACGTACTTAACCAGCGAGGCCATGATTTCTTCGGCCAGCTGGCTGAAGCGTATGCCGCGCTCTCCCTGGTCGCGATAGGCTTCCAGCAGGAACTGCTCAGCAATTTCCACGTGCTTGCCGCAGAAGCCCAGCACAGCGTACTCCCAAATCTCCAGTTCCGTAGCGGTGGGGTCCAGGTCTATGCCCAGCTGGCGGGCCCAGGCCTGCATTCGCGGTATGTCAGGATTGTATGAAGAACGGGACGGGAAAGACCGGAAAGGCGGGCGGAAAGAACCGGGCTTGCCTGTCTTGGCGTCTATGACGAACGGGATGCCCGCGCGGTCCCTGTATTCGATGACCTGGGATGCAAGATGGTCCAGAAGCGCCGTACGCATCTGCTCCAGGTCAACTTTCTCTACTTTCGGGTCGAGAGCGCCCCAGGCGCACCGCCAGGCATCACGCTCTACTCCGGGCATCTGATCTGAAGAGCCCAGAAGGAATGCCAGCTGGTACTCCTGAGTGAAGCCGTCCTGCACAGGGTGAAGACGGATGCGGTTGATAGCCTCTATAGGAGCGTTGCTGCTCCTGAAGGGTCCGCCACCGGAGAACTCCCGGCAGGTACCAGGATAGATGAACGAAATGCCGACTCCGCCGTCCGGGACTGCGGCCACCTCCAGGGTGCCGAAGCCCAGCGAAGGCTCTATGACGCAGTCGGTGGCCGCCGCCGAGGACTCCTCCCAAGTTGTGGCTCCGTCAGGCCTGCGGTTCAGTATTCCGAACCAGTCGAAAGATTCGCCTGCTTCGTCAACCACCACGGCCAGCGGTGCAGACAGGTAATCTTCCCTGAGGGAGAAATAACCGGCATCGTAAAATGCACGGCCTCCTTTGGAGTAATCTGTAGTATGGGGCTCTCCGAATATGACTCCTGGTATGAAATATTTGCAGTCAGCCCACTGCGTCCCTGTTTCCAGACCAGCGGCAGTGCAGAATCCCACACCTTCCTGGGAAGCGCTTACTGTCACGCTGCGGTCCAGCAGAAGGGATTCCCCTTCTATTCTCCAAAGGTCGTGGAATGTGAATACGCTTCCGCCTGCCTCAATACCAGCCGTTGCATTGACCTTGCGAGAGCTGGGCTTCACAGTAGCGTACGGCGCCTCGAAGGTGGAAAGCGTAGTCCCGTCGGCACAGAGATACAATTTTGCAGGGGACAGCTGCTGAAGGATATCGCCATCAGCCCTGGTTACCGTAACACCATAAGTCTTCTGACCGACACGGGTGAACTTGACCACTGCACCCGATTCGGTCTGTCCCAGGCGCACGTCATAACTGCATCCTGCCAGCAGAAGAAGGGCTGCCAGGCATATGCAGACGGAAAGTATTTTTTTCATATTTAGTTATTTCTGGAGAGTCTTGAGGCCGGCCTTGACGTTCTCTATCAAAGCGTCAGAGGACATGGTAGCACCTGAAACTGCATCCACGTCAGCCTGCAGAGCCTCCTTTACGGTCATCCCCTTGAAGGCGTCCAGCACTTTTACTGCATTCTGGTAAAAAGACGGTGTCTCTTCGCTCGGAAGGGCTACTACAGACTCAATCTTTCCTCCTACAATAGTAATCTCCACAGGAGTGGCGGCGTGATGTCCCAATACATCCTTACATAATTCAGTTGTATCAATAACTATCTTCTCATCGGCCTTATTTTTCTGGGCAAAAGCCGGGATCACCGCAAAAACAACGGAGGCCAGCGCAATAAGAGCTACCACCGCAATCAATATCTTTGATGACTTTTTCATATAAGACTACTTGTTGGAAATGTGACTATGCAAATATAGTCAACTCCCACATTATTCAAAACATACACTGCACTTGGAAGTCGTCAGAAACTTTCAAGAAGTTTTACGACAGTCTCATAGGGAAGACCTGTCACCCTGGCCATCTGATTCACATTCGAAGAGAACCTGAACCGCAACTGTCTGAGGATCTCCGCCTGTTGTATCTGTTCCAATTCCTTGACAGACGCTTTTCTATACAGCGTTTGGCAAAGGTCAGCAACTACTGGGATTATTGTCTGGTCTTTGAATACGGGCCCTGTGGAATCTGGGACATTATGGAGGGCTTTTGCCTTTGAAGAATTATTCAGGTAATAATTCATACTTTTGGGGGTTCTGAATACAGATTCTACAAAGGATGTCACGACATATGATTCCGGGAGTATATATCCATCCTCTCCTATAAGAAGCCCTGCAGGAATGTCCTGCTTGCAGTGAAGAAGTTTGTACCGAGCCCGGGCTGACAGGCTCTCCAGAGGGATTCCCTTTGGCTTGGACACTCTCCTGATGTCAACTTTATTCCTTCTGAGATTTTTCCTGACGCCATATTCTATGTGAGTGTAGTAAGAAAAGTGCCTTTTGAATTCGTTGATGAACTCTAATGCCTGACTTTGGGTACATTCCAAGATGAAATGAACGTGGTTGGACATAAGGATGAAGGCTATGACCCTTATTCCAAGCATTGCTGCAATAATAGGGATAGCGTTCATAGCTACCTTGAAATCTTTCTGTTCTTTAAACCATATCTTGTCCTCGAGATGGTCCGTGGTTACTAAATAGAATTCCATAGTCTTTAAGTTTAGGTGACAAATATGAGTAAACCTCTTTTGGGACGGAAGAGCCTAAAGGCAAAAGTTTCTTTTTCTTTCTACGTTTTTTCCCGATTTGCTGGCTGAGGTGCTCCCGGTGCTCCAAATGATGGAGCAGGAGGAGCAAAAAAGGGGGTAAAACGCTCCTGGTACTCCAAAAAATGGAGCACCGGGAGCACCTCAGCGCAGGAAATGCCCAAACTCAATGACGCGCGGCAAGGATGAGGGGGGTATCCGGCCTCAATGATGTGCGCGGAGGGAAGAGGAAGGAACCCGGACTCAGCGAGTTCTGGAGGAACGGGGGGGGAAAAAAAAGCGATTCCGGAATCAATGAGTACCGGCGGGGCGGGGACTCTTGGTGCGTAAGAGGTTGGCGGAGAGGACTATTCCCAGGACGATTGCGACGGTGATCTTGACAGCTGAGAAGCCGGCGGAGAAAGCAGATTCCATCTGAGTGGAAACCACGAAGTAGGAACTCCAGAAGACGCCTGCGCCCGGAATCAGGGGGAAGATTCCGCAGATGAGGAAAACGGTGCTGGGACACTTGAAGCGGCGGGCGGAGAAGTGCGAGAGAACCGCCACCAGGGTGGCGGCGATGAAAGTGCCACCCGCAGGCCCCAGCGGCAGATACCGCACGCTGACAAGGTAAGCCAGCCAACCGGCCATGCCCACCAGGCCGCATTTCAGATAAAACTTGCGCGGCACCCCGAACAGCACCGCAAATGAGGCAGTACCAATGAGCGAGGCCAACATCTGTATTGGCAACTTCGCAGTGAAGGGATCCGTAATGGTTCCCGTAAGATGGATCATCTCACCCTCTATGCCGCTCTGCGCTATGAAAGCCAGGCAGACACCCAGCGCAATGCACAGGAACACCATCAAAGCATCCAGCAAACGCGTGATGCCCGCAAGGTAATCCTCACCTGCAATATCCCTGAGGCCATTGGTGAAAGCCACTCCCGGGATGAGGGGGATGAGCGTCCCCACTATCATATTCCCCAGGTGCTGGCCGAAGCCCAGACGGCTGAAAAGGATGCACAGCCCCGTCCCCAGCGCCCCACCGCAAATGTTGCTTAGCGCCTTGGACCACGAAGGAGCGCACACCAGCGCCAGGAAAAGGTATACCAGAGTACCCGCCACCAGCGCAGCCGCGCAGTCCAGCAGGCTTCCGCCGAAGATGGCGCAGAATGCGCCGCTTCCCAGCGCGGCCCCGGCGAACTGCTCCCACAGAGGCTTCTCCGGAATCCTTCGGATCTCCTCCAGCCTCTGCTCTGCCTGCTCCAGCGTAAACTTTCCAGCGGCGACATCCCGCGAGAACTGGTTTATGGCCACCACCTTGTCCAGGCGAGCCCCCTTGATAGGGATGAACTTGACATTGGCGTAAGCCTTCCCCGTAGTGAAGATGCCGTTGCTCAAGACGAAGAAGTTTTCGTTCCGCTCGCCGTAATACGTGGCGATGCGCTCCATCGTCTCTTCCACACGGGAGATTTCTGCTCCGTTCTGGAGCAGCAGGTGCCCCGCATCTGAAGCCAGGTTAAGTATCCTCTCTGATTGTTCTAGTCCGTCTGCCATAGTCAAGTCATTTCTTGCGGCGCCTGCCCCGGTCAACCCAGATCCACAGAAGGTACATCAACGCACCCCAGGCAAGGAAAAGGGCGACATAGACCCAGTAAGGCAGGCTTGCCTGATAAACATCCCAGTCTATTATCTTTTCAAAATTGGGGATGTCGGCATAATAATAAGCCCCGGCCCCGAAATCAAGGTCATCCTGAAGACCCAGGCCGTTGGCCATTATATAAACGACAACGGCAAGGACAGCTATGCCGAAAACGGCAAAAGCCACCCTTGCCACTGTCTTTTTCTTAGCCATTTAGTTCAGTACAGGAATAGGGAATATCTTTCCTGAAAGAAGGAGCCAGACGGCGAATAAAGTAAGGGCTATGTTGAATAACTGGCCCACTACGTACAGCCAGAGGACTTTTCCGCCCTGCATCTGCTTTACAATCTCCTTGAAGTTGGTATCAAGGCCGATGCTTACGAATGCAAGCACGAACGCCCAGTTCTTGTACTGGTCAAGCACCTTGTTGATGGCGCTCACCTGGTC
This sequence comes from Bacteroidales bacterium, assembly GCA_017437825.1. Lineage (GTDB taxonomy): Bacteria > Bacteroidota > Bacteroidia > Bacteroidales > UBA932 > Cryptobacteroides. The sequence continues at coordinate 24,021 of JAFRXC010000058.1, read as the reverse complement.
TGCTCCGGCCAGAGGCTGGATGATGAAGGAAGCTACCAGAGATGCTACGAAGAAACCGATGATGAACTTGGGGAAGCGCTTCCAAATCTCGCTTGCGCCAACTTTCTGGGTTCCGGTCTTGTCAACCCTCGTGGCAAAGAACAGGGCCACGAAGAAAGCGATGAAGCCGATGAGGATGTTCTGGATCATCTTTACGAGCACGGCAGCCTTTTCGGCCTCTCCGCCAAGGGCGGATCCGGCAACTGCAACTGCTCCGGTGCTGTCAACGGTACCTCCGATGAGGGCGCCGCCCATAATGGGAGACATCTCAGCCCAACGGATGAGCATAGGCTCGAACACCATCATAAGCACCGTGAAGATAATGGAGATGGATACTACCATCGTAAGGTCTGTCTTCTTGCAGTTGGAAGCGGCGCCTGTGGCAATTGCTGCGGAAGTACCGCAGACAGAAGTGGCGGACGCCATTGTGATAACCAGCGGTTTGTTGTCAATTTTCAAGACCTTGGTTCCGAACCACCACATAAAGATAATCACTATTGGGGTGACGATCCAGGCGATTCCGAGTCCGTAAAGGCCGAACTTGGCAATGTTGGAGAACAGTACAGAGAATCCCATTATCACAAGACCTGTCTTGATGTAGAACTCGGTCTTTACTGCCGGCTTGAGCCAGTTGGGTACACCCACCGTGTTGGATATGAGAAGACCTACAATCAATGCCCAGAAAGCCCACTCCAGATAGCGGTTGAGGGTGAACTCGGCACTGATGAGGCGTACGATGAACGCCAGTACGAACAATCCGATGAAAGCAGGGATGTACTTCTTTACCTCTCCGCCCATCAGTTTTACTCCGCAGGTGAAAAGGACTCCCAGGACAATGAGTGTACGGGCGAACTTACCCCAGAATGCACCCTGTGCCAGCTGGCTTCCAAGAGAAGGAAGGTCGGCGGCCTTGGCCTCTCCAAGTCCGAACGTGCTGAAATTGAGGGCTGAGAAGTTGAATGCACCTGTAAGTACTGCTACGCAGGCAATGGCTATTACGATGAAGCCTATCCATACGGCCAGCCAGTCTTCGGTGTTGAAAAGCTTAGATTTTGCCATATTACATAGATTTGATTTTTGTTGACAGTTTAGCGCAGAGGCCCGGGAAGAACCTCTTGATATACACCATTATAAGTTCTTTGCGGCCTACAAGGACTTCGCGGCGGCCGCTGTCTATGGCGCGCACGATCTTTCGTGCGGCGGCATCCACGTCCAGGCCGCCGGCCTGACCGGGATCCATCTTGCCGTGGGCCTTCCCGCCCTTGTCAAGCGCGTACAAGGAAATGTTGGTGCGCACTCGCCCCGGGCAGACCAGGGTCACCACTATTCCGCGAGAGCAGTACTCCGCCCGGAGGGTTTCGAAGAAACCGTAGAGGGCGTGCTTTGACGAGCTGTACGCGCAGCGCAGCGGGAAGCCGAAGCGCCCTGCGATGGAGGTGGTGGCGGCAATGTGCCCTCCGCCGGCATCAAGCATCAGCGGCAGCACGGCCTTTGCCATAGCCACAGGTGCAAAGTAGTTGATTTCCATTATCTTACGCACCATTTCCATAGAAGTGTCCTCTACTGTGGTGCGCTGGCTGATGCCCGCGTTGCAGTACATCACGTCCAGGCCGCCGAAGGCCTCCCAGGCCTGCCTTGCCAGATCTGCGATTCCTGCGGAATCCTGCAGGTCGAAAGGCAGCGCCAAAGCGCCGGCGGCGCCCAGCGACAGGCACTTGGCAGCCACCTGGTCCAACTTTTCTTTCTCGTTGGAAGTGACCACCACGCTGTCACCACGCTTTGCGTAGAGGTATGCGCAGGCTTCCCCCATTCCGGAAGAAGCTCCGGTAATCCACACTTTCATCTAAAACAGCGCTTTTACTTTCTTTACGACAGTTTCGGCGTCCGTGTCTGGCTCCAGGACAAGGTCCGGCTGCTTGACTACGAAGCCTTTGCTGATTGCTCCCAGGGTACCGCCTCCGGTACAGTTTAGCATTATGTATTCTTCCTTGCGGACTTTCTCTTCCCTGACTGCCTGGGCCAATGCGCTGACGGCTACGCAGGAAGCGGGAAGCAGGTCGTAACCCTCCAGGTTGCGGAACTGCAGCATCCAGAACATAATGTCGTTATTGTCGGTCAGATAGAAGTCTCCGCCACTCTCCTTGAGCGTGTCGAAGACACCTCCTGCAAGGCTGTAAGGGGGTTTCCTGTTGGAGAGAACCTTTGCGATGATGATCTCTGCCTGATGACGTCCCTCGGCGGGATCCAGGTCTACCAGCTGCCTGGAGCCCTGTTTCCAGGAGTCATACATCAGGGAGAATGGGGCGTTCTGGGCTACATACACCCTCATCTTGTTCTCGCCGAAACGGCCGTCGGCCGCTAGGCGCTGTGCATTCTCCCAGGCGGCTATGGCTCCGGTTCCGGAGCCTACGGCCTGGAAATACGCGTCCGGTATGCGGCCCACCTTCTCGGCGAAACTGAGGATGGTGGTACCCATTCCGTCGCGCCTGGCCACGTTCTTGGCGCCGCCTTCAAGGAAGAAGGCGGGGTCGGTGGCCAGCTTCTCACCAAGGGCGATGGCGTCGTAATAGTCGCAGCCGTGAGGGACGGCTATGAGTTTTACGCATTTGTCAAGCGGCTTGCGGAACCAAAGGTCGTGGCAGCTGTCCAGGGGGACGCATATCACCACGGGAATGTTGTTGTCGGAGCAGACCTGGGCGAAAGCCCTTGCGGTGTTGCCTGCAGACTGCACTATCAGGGTGCGCTTCTCCTTCTTTTCCATTCGGGCAAGAACGCTGTAAGCCTCTGTTTCCTTGAAGGAGCAGGTCTTCATCTTGGCTCCGATCTTGGGATTCCAGCCCGAGAAGGTTATATAAAGGTTTTCCAGTCCGAGATACTTGGCAAGTCCCTTTGACCTGTAGGTAACAGGTGCGCAGGAATGCTTGAGAGTACGCTTTATGGGCATCCAGTTGGCGTAGCGGTATATTCCGTCAAGCTCTTTGCGGACTGTGAATTCACGATGTTCGTAAACGGCCCTTACAAGAGAAGGCTCCGGGCTCTGGGGGTCTGCCATAGACCATCCTTCGTCGTCGAAGAAGCGTCCGGTGGCTACGTTGATCAGCCCGTAGTTTGTAGGTTCGAATCTCATAGTCTATCTGATTAGGGCCATATCCGGAATCTCTTTGTCGTATTCGCCGCGGGCGAGTCTCTCCTTTATGTCGCGGAAGGCTTCCAGTGTGTACTCTACATCTTCCATACTGTGGGCGGCTGTAGGGATTATCCTGAAAATGAGCATTCCCGGAGGGATGACCGGATATGTGACAATGGAGCAGAAGATATGGTATCTCTCCCTGAGGTCCACTGCTATGTTGCTGGCCTGGTTGATGCCGCAAGCCAGGTGGACGGGAGTCACGCAGGCTTCTGCGGGGCCTATCTCGTATCCCAGGGAGCGGAAGCCTTCCTGCAGGCTGCGGGTGATCTTCCACAACTGGGCGCGGCGCTCGTCTCCCTCGGGACTGTCAATTATCTGGAGACGCTTGATGCAGCCCTCGACAATAGGCATCGGCAGGGCTTTGGCGTACATCTGCGAGCGCATATTGTAGCGCAGATAGGTGATGATTTCCTTCTTTGAAGCGACGAAGCCGCCGATGGTTGCCATCGACTTGGCGTAAGCACCTATGTACAGGTCTACGCCGTCCATCACGCCGAAGTGCTCCGACGTTCCCCTTCCGTGAGGGCCCATCACGCCAAATCCGTGCGCATCGTCAATCATGAAGCGGAAGTTGTACTTCTGCTTCAGCGCCACTATCTGGTCCAGGATTCCCAGGGCTCCTGTCATTCCGAAGACGCCCTCGGTGATTACCAGCACGCCGCCGCCGCTCTCTTCAGCAACTTTGCAGGCGCGTGCGAGCACCTTTTCGCAATCAACTATGTTGTTGTGGCGGAACTTATATTTCTCTCCAATGTGCAGGCGGATTCCGTCCAGCAGGCAGGCGTGGCACTCGGCGTCATAAACCACCACGTCGTGGCGGCTTAGCAGCGCGTCGATGGTGGAGACGATGCCCTGATAGCCGAAGTTGTACAGGAAGGCAGCCTCCTTGCACTCGAAGTCTGCAAGCATACGCTCGAATTTCTCGTGCAGCGCTGTGTGGCCTGTGAGCATTCGGCTGCCCATAGGATAAGCCATACCCCAGCGGGCGGCGCCCTCGGCGTCGGCCTTGAGGACTTCAGGATGATTTGCAAGCCCCAGGTAATTGTTCAGGCTCCAGCACAGTACGTCCTGGCCGTTGAACCTCATATGGGGACCGAGTTCCCCTTCAAGTTTAGGAAAGGCGAAATAGCCATCGGCCTTCTCCCGATACTGGCCGATGGGGCCGCCGGTAGATGCCATGATCTTGTCGAAAATGTCTCTATACATATTTGTCTATTTGATTTTTTCTCTTGAAACCAGACCCATCAGCCGGAAAAGGAACTTAGGAAGCGGCTTTACGGGATCACGCTTTGACAGGTCTATGAACCAACCCAGTTTCTTGACCACGGGAATCTTCTGGGTCTCTACGAACTCTATCAATGTCCCGTCCGGATCTTCTATATAGGTGAAACGCCCTGCAGCGTCTCCCATATTGAATTCCTGTCCTTCAGGGCAGCTGTCAACTGTGAAGGGGTGCCCGTGGGCGGCGCAGTGCAGGCCGAGGGCATCCGTTCCGGTGACGTCGAAGCAGATCTGGATGAATCCTGGGTCTCCCCACTGGCGGCCTTCGAATATCTTGCGAGGAGTGTGGTCCAGCGCCTGCACGAGTTCGATGGAGTTCTTTCCCATAAGGCCGGCGAAGGCACCCTTGCCCTGACCAGAAGCGGTCAGGCGTACGCGGCGGTAGCGCTCTGTACAGGACGGAAGTATGTTCCAGTCGTCAAAAACTCCCTCGCAATCGTACTCCAGCGTGTCGTAGCCGAGAACATCCTTGTAGAAAAGGATGGAGGCGGCCATATCGGTCACGCCCACGAGGGCTCCGGCAATGCCTCCGTTGAAACGGGTCTGCTTTATGTAAACTTCCGGATCCTGCACAACCTGGAAGCAGTTTCCGTACAAGTCTTTCACATAGAAGCAGGGAGTACCGTCAGGCTGGGTGGATATGTCTCCCACCTGATCCCATTTCTGGCTTATTATGCTGTGGAAAGCTTCCACGTCGTCACTTTTGATTTTGGCGGCGAATACCCCAAGATCTCCCACTGAGACCTGAAAATCTGCGGGAACAGGCTTCCTTTGCGAATACTGCCATATTTCAAGGCCTCCGCCTCCCTGCAGGTTAACTGCAATGCAAGCGTGACGCTTCTGAGGCTGGCCGCCCGTGTAGGGAAGCATCCTTTCTGCTACTGTATCATCTTCGAGAATCTTGATGTCCATTCCGAACATCTCAATGAACCAGTTCCAGGATTTGCGGAAATTTTCGGTCCCGACGCCGATCTGCTGAATTCCGGAAATGAAGCAATTGTCCATAGTGTATACTTTGGTAGAAACAAATATAACAAGGATTTTTGTATCTTGTGACCAATTAAGAGGTTAGTTATGAAAAGACTTGCATTATTTTTCGCTTTAACGGCCGTCTTGACGGGCGCGGCCTTCTCCCTCAAAGCACAGAACAAGCCCCTTGACCACAGTGTGTATGACGGATGGCAGTCTGTGACAGCTGTAAAGATTTCCGTCGACGGAAAGCTGCTCAGCTACGAGGTGGTGCCCCAGGAAGGGGACGGAACCCTGTTCGTGAGGAACCTGGGAACCGGAGCCCAGTTGGCAGTCGAACGCGGAACAGGGCTCAAGTGGGCCAATGACGCAAGCTGGGCCGTATTCACCGTAAAGGCCCCGTTTGACTCCACACGCCAAGCTAAGATTGATAAGAAAGACAAGGACGCCCAGCCCAAGGACAGCCTTGCGAAGGTTGACCTGCGCACTCTCAAATGGGAGATGATAGGCGAATCAGGTACTACTGCAATGGGATTCGACGCTGCGCCGTACATATTCGCGGCACAGGACGTAAAAGGGCGCAAGTCCAAGAAACTCCTCGTAATAAATACCGCCACAGGCGCGGTAGATTCCATATCCAACGTCTCTTCTTTCGAGGCTTCCAAGTCCGGAATGCGCCTGGTGGCCGCCCTGGCCAAGGAGGATGCCGATTCACTGTCGCGCAGCGCAGTTGTGCTGTACGACTACACCACCGGAGCCAAGGACACTCTTTCCAGCGGCAAAAAGGCGTACGCCAACCTCCGCTTCAGTGAGAACGGGGACAAGATAGTGTTCACGGCCACTGACCAGGAAGAGAAGACAGACGGGACACCCAGCCACGCAGTATGGCTGGCTGAGGTTGTACCGCAGCCGCAAATTGCCAAACGCGCTGTTCCCATTGTGGCTTGGAAGATTGAAGAAATACTGCCGGCAAACTGCGCCGACCTGCCTGAAGGCTGGGTCATAGGCGCAGCGTCCAGGCCGGCTTTCTCCAATGACGCAAGCCGCCTGGTGCTCACCCTGTCGGAGTATTTCCCCGCAAAGGACACCACTGTATATGAATTCGAGGCGGCACAGCTGGACATCTGGGTATGGGACAAACAGACCGTTCCTCCAATGGACAAGGTGGGCCGCCAGCGCAACCGCACCGCGGTTCTGAACCTGGACCAGCCCGGCAGGCTGATTCCTGTTGCCGGCAATCCTTCCGACAGGATCACTTTCTTTGACGGAGCAAACGCCCCCTACGCATTATCCGTTGACTCTGACGCATATGTCATCGACAATATGTGGGCTTCCGACAGCAAGGCCGACATCTCGCTGGTAAACCTGCGCGACGGCAGCCGCAAGCTCCTCCGCAAAGGCGTCGAAGGCTATGCCATCCCGTCTCCTTATGGAAAATACCTGGCGTACTTCAACCCGGAGGACGGAAACTGGTACTGTATGAACCTGGCAACCGAGACTGTCGTCAACCTCACCGGAAACACCGGAGTTAATTTCTGGGACGAGGAGGATGACCACCCCACCACGGGGTATGTGCCGATAGGCACCCCGTCCTGGGTGGGAACCGACGAGGCCCTGCTTCTGGCAGACCGCTACGATGTCTGGAAATTCTCTCCTGACGGCAAACAGGCTCTCAACCTTACCCGCGGCGCAGGCCGTAGGGACAAGGTCCAGTACCGCGTGACCAGTCTAGACGGACGCACCAATCCTTTCCTGTTTCAACTGATAAAGACCCCGCCTGCCAAGGGTTCGCTGCGCCTGGTTTCGTTCGACACTCAGACAAAGCGCAACGGCTTTGCTTCGGTCGACATCGTGCGCGGTGGCGAACCTCAGGGTTTCCTGGAAGAGAAATCCTTCACCACCGTCACCAAGGCGGACAACGCCAACGTAATCGCTTTCCTGAAGGGAGATTTCCGCAATCCAATGGACCTTTACATAACCAAGGACCTGTGGGCAACAGATACCAAGATAACCTCTATCAACCCCCAGCAGGCTCAGTACCGCTGGGGAGACGTCCAGCTTGTTCACTGGAACGCCTATGACGGCACCCCGCTGGACGGCCTACTATACACTCCTGACGGCGTAGGCCCCGGCGAAAAGTACCCTATGATGATATACTTCTACGAGAAGAACTCCGAGACGATGTACGACTACAAAGCCCCCGCGCCCAGCCGCTCCATCATCAACATAGCGTTCTATGTAAGCCGTGGCTACGTGGTCTTCGTCCCGGACATCGTATACGTAGACGGCCATCCGGGCGAGAGCGCCTTCAACTGCGTCTGCTCCGGAGCCGAGTCAATGTGCCGCCAGTTCAGCTACATCGATAAATCCAAGATGGCCATCCAGGGCCAGAGCTGGGGCGGCTACCAGACTGCATACCTGATCACCCGCACCAATATGTTCGCCGCGGCTGGCGCCGGCGCCCCCGTGGGCAATATGACCAGCGCATACGGCGGCATCCGCTGGGAATCAGGAATGAGCCGCATAGGCCAGTACGAGCACGGCCAGAGCCGAATAGGCTCAACACTGTGGGAGGACGGCGGCCTGGAGCTGTACATAGAGAACTCCCCTGTTTTCCACACTCCGTTCGTCAACACTCCGGTACTCATAATGCACAACGATGCCGACGGCGCCGTGCCTTGGTACCAGGGCATAGAGTTCTTCATGAACCTGCGACGCCTGGGCAAGCCGGCCTGGCTGCTGGAGTACAACAACGAGGCGCATAACCTGACAGAGCGCCGCAATACCAAGGACCTCTCCGTGCGCCTGCAGCAGTTCTTCGACCACTACCTGCAGGGCGCCCCCTTGCCTGTCTGGATGCAGAGCGGCATCCCCTACGCCCGCAAAGGCAATTATTTCGCAACCGAATATGCAGAATAGGATATGAAAAAGATATTGTTACTTCTTTTTATCCTGGCTTGCGCCGCATTTAGCGCCAACGCTCAGGATTTGATCACTACCATAGGCAGAGAAACAATTCAGGCAAAGGTGCTTGAAGTCTCTCCCACTACAGTAAAATATAAGAGAGCAAGCAACCCGGACGGGCCAACGTATACCATATACACTTCTGACCTGATCAAGATCCGCTATGAGAATGGCGAGGAAGACATCTTTAACGAAGCCCTCGCCTATGAAGGTTCTCCTTATGCCCCGTCTTCAATTAATATTCTGAAATACCGGCACTACAAGGGAGCATATAACCCAAGATTGTATGTCCGTCAGTGGGGAGACCCTTACAGCCCTGGCTGGAGCGGCATCGCTTCGGCTGTGATACCCGGATTCGGCCAGGCACTCTGCGACGAATGGGGACGCGCGGCAGCTTTCTTCTTCGGGAACCTGGCTCTCACCTGCGCTGCCGCAGCAGCCTTGGAGAACGACTCCTATGGCCTTGACTACTCCTTTGACTCTGACTATTTAAATGAAGGTGACACAGTAGCCGGAATCTTAGGACTGGCAAATCTGGCGGTATATGTCTGGGGCATTTGCGACGCTGTTCGCGTTGCCAAGGTCAAGAATATGTACTACCAGAGTATGCGGACACAAAATGCCGGCTTGAACGTCAGGTTGGAGCCGTTCCTGGCAAGCACGCACTCTCCAGCGTCTCCGGACCGCTTTACGGCAGCAGGGCTCTCGCTCAGAGTTTCCTTCTGATTCTGTGTCTGAATAAAATAATGTTTATATTTGAAGGATAAAAATATACTGCATATGAAAAGGTTTCTCGCGATACTGGCGGCCATTGTGGGTTTGGGATTGTTATCCAATTCCTGTCTCCCTCCTGAAATAGAGGTAGAATCTGTTACCCTCAATGAGACTTCCGTCACGATGCTTGTTGGTGAAATAAAGATGTTGACGGCTACGGTACTTCCTACAAACGCCACTTTCCCGGAAGTTACCTGGGAGTCGTCAAATCCCAGTGTAGCCACAGTTAAGGAGGGTTTTGTATCAGCTCTTCAGGAAGGTACGGCAACCATAACGGCTACCGCCTGGGGCGTCTCCTCAATTTGCGTCGTAAAGGTCATCTCAAAGGAAATACCCGTAGAGACAATCACACTGGACCAGGACGCAGTCCAAATGGAAGTAGGAGAACTGTTTACCCTCAACGCTACCATAGAGCCGGCGAACGCCACCATACAGAAGGTGGAATGGTCATCGTCCAACACCTCCGTGGCGCAGGTCACCACTGAAGGCACCATAGTGGCACTCGCAGAAGGAACCACATCCATAACCGCCTCTGCAGGAGGCAAGTTCGCATCCTGCCCTGTGACTGTTGTCAGCAAGTCTGGCGAAATCACCGTAACAGGCATAGAACTCGACGTAGACAGCGCAGAAATAGTCGAAGGCAGTACATTGCAGATTACAGCCACTGTTTCACCTGCCGAAGCTGCAGGCAAGACCGTGACCTGGACATCGTCAGACAGCAGTGTCGCAACAGTCAGGAACGGTCTGGTCACCGCCCTTAAACCGGGATCAGTGGTGATTACGGCATCTTGCGAAGGCAAGCAGGCTACCTGCAGGCTGACAGTAATTGCAGGAGAAGTCAACGTTACAAGCGTAACAGTCTCCCCTACGACCCTCTCACTGGAAGTTGGAGGCAAGGCAACTCTCAAGGCCACCGTACTGCCGGAAAATGCAACTGACAAGACTGTAAGCTGGTCTTCCGACAAGCCTTCCGTAGCAAGCGTGGACGACAATGGCGAGGTGACTGCAGTGGCAACTGGCAGCGCCACCATCACAGTCACCACTAAAGACGGCAACAAGACTGCAACTTGCGTAGTTACAGTTGCAGAAGAGATAATTCCTGTCACTTCCGTAACTCTTTCTCAGAAGACCCTGTCCCTGACTGCGGGAGAAGACGCCACCCTCACGGCGACAGTAAGTCCTGACAACTCTACAGACAAGACAGTAACCTGGACATCTTCTAACACATCAGTTGCAACCGTTGACAACAACGGCAAAGTAACAGCCCTCAAGGCCGGAACAGCTACGATAACGGCATCTTGCGGAGGCAAGAGCGACACTTGCACAGTTACAGTAGTAGAGAAAGTAATTCCTGCAACAGGTGTAGAACTCGATCTTGAGACACTCACGCTGGAGGTAGGCGACAAGGCCACCATCAAGGCAACCGTTCTTCCGGAGGATGCTACAAACAAGGATGTGACCTGGTCTTCTGACAACGCCTCCGTCGCCAGCGTCAATGCAAACGGAGAAGTGACTGCGGTTGCACCCGGAAACGCCACAATTACCGCTACCACCAAAGACGGTGAGTTTACTGCTTCTTGTGACGTGACAGTCACTCCAAGGATTATCCACGTTACTTCTTTAACCCTTTATCCTACTTCCCTTAAGTTGAAAATTGGAGAAACTGCTACTGTAAAAGCTACAGTTCACCCGAACAACGCAACAGATAAAACCGTATTCTGGTATTCTTCCAATGAAGCTGTAGCCTCAGTGGACGATAACGGTTTTGTCACTGCTCTCGCACTCGGAACAACCAGGATTACTGCCACCTGCGATGGCAAGAGAGCCATCTGTGACCTTACAGTGACAGACGGAATAGTCCACGTAAGCAGAGTAGAGATAACACCGTCTTCACTCGAGCTATTAGAGGGAGAAAAGGCCACGTTGACGGCAACCGTTCATCCTTCTGACGCCAATGACAAGACCGTAACCTGGTCTTCTGACAATGAATCCGTAGCCACTGTCGACGAGAACGGAGAAGTTACGGCCAAGGCTTTAGGCAGCGCCAAAATCACAGTCACCTCAGTTGACGGAGGAAAGACCGCAACCTGTACAGTTAACGTAACTGACGGCATCATACACGTCACTTCCGTAACGGTATCTCCTTCGCTGCTTACTTTGACGGAGGGAGAATCAGCCACTTTGACAGCTACTGTCAAGCCGGATGATGCAACCGATAAGACAATTACCTGGACTTCTTCCAATCCTTCCAAAGCCACTGTCAGCGATGAGGGAGTTGTAACCGCCATTCTTCCAGGTACTATTGTCATCATGGCTACTTGCGAAGGAAAGACTGCAACTTGCACATTGACAATTGAAGCCAAAGTCATTCCGGTTACAGGCGTAGAAGTTTCTCCTGTAACTCTTGAATTGGAAGAAGGAGACTCTGCAGACCTTTCTGCTACAGTATCACCCGACAATGCTACCGACCAGAGCGTAAGCTGGACTTCAAGCAACGATTCTGTTGCCACCGTCGATTCTAGCGGCAAGGTTACGGCCGTCAGCGCAGGCAGCGCCACCATCACCGTCACCACGACTGACGGAGAAAAGACGGCGACCTGCTCCGTCACAGTTACAGCCAAACCCGAGCCCGAACCGGAACCGGAACCGGAACCGGAACCGGAACCGGAACCTGGGCCCACCAATCCATAGGGCGGCAACAGATGATTTTGAGCTAGAATGCGGTACCTTCGCCTTATACTGACTCTGTTTTTGTCTCTGTCTTTCCTGAGCAGCGTCTCTGCACAGGAACAGAAAGGCTTTTTCGGTCGCACCATAGATAGACTCACCGCTCCATCAAGACAACTGGATCCGAATGCCGTATATCAGCCGGTGCCACGATGGACATTCGCCATCACAGGAGACCTCCGGCAGGCAGGGTTCACCCAAAATCAGGAGTATACCGTCAGCACAATGTATAGGGATCCTGAGACAGGGGAAAGAGGATTCATCGATTTACCCGTCATCATTTCTGCCAAACTTCACAGCAGGATGGACAGAAGCATAGGCATCCAGGCTGGTTTCGGTAATTTGAGCATTGCCTTGAGCAAGAAGTTCCACGGGGAGGGTTTCGATGATGTTTTTTCTTTCGATTACCAGTCCGCGGCGTATGCTGTGCAAGTTCAATTCCTGAATCTTTCCAATCCTGTTGAGTACAGCTATATTACGGCAGAAGAAGGGAATGAGTATTATAGGCGCGATGACGGAGTTACTAATAATCCCGGTCATCTCAAGTCTTTCATAGTTGATGCGTTTTATGCATTCAACCGAAGGTCTTTCGCCTATTCAGCGGCATACAAGGGTAACTTGTTCCAAAGACACAGTGCCGGAAGTTGGATGTTCGGATCCAAGATCATTATGGGAGAATATCAGATAGACCCTGCTGAAATGCTTTCTGAATTGACTGGTTACCAGGCCAGGCAGACATCGGCACAAGTATCATTCGGAGGAGGCTATTCCTATAATTTCGTACCCTTCCACAGGCAGCCGTACGCCGAGAGGGACAAGGGCCTCCGTAATCTGACCATCAACCTGACTTTCCTGCCTATGTTTACCTTCTTCAACCAGTTTACCAACACTTCGTACAAGTATCCAGAGGCTGGCAGTGTTTTCGAGGAGAATGAGAAGACCGTGATGAATGGAAAATTACTGGTGAACTATGTGGCTCGCGCAGGCATAGGCTACACTTACAACCTTTTTACGGCTAACCTGTACGTAAGCAATGACAGTTTTTCATACAAAGGTATAGCCAAGACAAATCTTATTGTGAAGGACAATATAGTGAATACCTCGGGTAAATTCTTCCAGGGAATGGTAGCCCTGCGCCTTGGAATGCGTTTCTAGAAGTAGAATCCTATCGATCCCGATACTGAGAATCCTCTGATACTGCACCACTGTACGCCCAGTCTGAAGGGGCCTAAAATGGTTTTCTGTCCTATTTCGGCACCGAACGCATAGCCTGTTGGCTTGGTATTCACCAACTCTACAAGTCTATCCTTGTCCTGGAACATACCTGCGCGAAGCGTGAAGAAATTCTTGTGATTGATTCGATAGCGCAAGTCTACCTGAGTTGACAGCATAAAGCTTCCGCAGGCTTGGAAACCAGTGTTGAAGCCGAAGTAAGGAATCTGGTTGTCTATGTACCGGCCGGCCATCATTCCTCCGACACCCAATGTATGGATGAAGTTCATATGCCCGGGATACTCTGTCTGCCAGCCGAAATACATGGTCGGCTGCAGGACCAGACGAGAGCCTAGAGGCAGAGCAAATGAGGCATTTGCAACGCCTACGCTGTACGGAAGGACATCGCTCTCATAGGACTCGCCCGCTTCAGTATCTTCATCCTCCATATAAATGGAGTAACCGTCAAAGACATAGCGGGTATCCAGCGAAACACGTAAACCCTTCGTGGGAAAGTAACTCTCATTGAAGGTGTCGTAGCGCATATTGGCAAAGGTAGAGAACCACCTGCTCCTGAAGTCCCAGCCCTGCCACTGCATATTTTGGTCAAGGTAGTACTCGTAAGGTTCCATATCGGCGGCAAAACCCATACGTACGCTGCCGAAAACCAGCCTGGAATCTTCGAAATAGGCCTCAGCCCTTGAATTTACACCATTGTAGCGGGCCTTGCCGCCATCCTCCCAATAACTGAAATTCCTGTAGGAATTCTTCAAAGCTATACCGAAAACCGGCAACTGAGACAACGGCTTGTAAGAAAGATCCATATTGATCTCCGAAACCTGTCCCAGTTTCAGTTCCGTAATGAACCTGAATCCTGAGAGCCTCCTTGTGCCAATGCCCAGGTGAGCGGCCAGATAAACGCCTTCGTCCACGTCGGCATGGACGCCTATACCAGCCTCGTTAGTCTGTCCTTTCTGACAGTCGAAGATAAGTGTATACGGTTCCTGCTCTCCGCTCAAGCGATATGTTACGGACTCAAAGGCCTTGGTACCATAGAGTTCAGAGAGCACCTGCTCTATCTCTTCCCTGCCGTACATCCCGTCAGCAGGAAGGTGGGCAGGGTTGACGATGTATTCTGACTCCTTGGGCTCCATTCCCTCATAGATTACCTTGTCAACCTTTACCTTCTGCTTGTGGATATCGGTAGCGTGATCGCCAGAGCCGGTACTTGAGCCCGGTCTGGCGCCTACCCTGCGGGCTATACTCTCAAACTCCGGCCTTTTTTCCTGGGCAAGGGAATACCCTCTTCCTATGATGTCGTCTATGCTTTCAGCATCAAATGAGAGCATGTTATACCCCTGGAGCCTGTGCTGAAGATGGATATCCAGGAACTTGCGGTTCTCATCGCTTATGTCGGCCGACATAAGAGTGATGTTCTGCATGGCTATGTTGGCCAGGCTTCCCAGGTCTGCCAGATCACGATGTGTAGGCATTTCGGAACCTATTATGATGTCGGCTCCCATAATATGGGCCAGGTCGACAGGGAAATTGTTTCGCGTTCCGCCATCTACAAGCACCATTCCTTCCAGTCGCACGGGGCGAAAATAGCCTGGAATGGCCATACTGGAGCGCATTGCGTCTACTATGTTGCCGGATGTCCAGTTCTTCTCGTTAAGACTGAGCATATCGGTCGCAACGCAGAAGAACGGAATGGGAAGATTGTCGAACTCCAGGGAATCCTGATAGCCGACAGTCACCGAGCTGAGAGTGTTGCGCACGTTGAACCCGAACAGGAATCCGTCCGGAAGGCCGAGGCCTATCTTGGCCATCATCTCCTGGCCCATGTCTCCCGTACGGGTGTCACTCTGCTCGTAGTTCTTGTCGTAGCCAATCTGCCTCTTTACGCGGTCCCGCATATCCTGGTCGTCGTAATGGAACGGGATGGTTATGGCGAAACGCTCCTTGTTGCGTCTCACCTTGTATGTCTGATAACTGTCAGGGACCTTGTCAGACATCATTACCGTCCAGTCTATAGCGCGTACCAGCGAATCCAGGTAACTTGCTCCATAGCCCAGTGAGTAGAGGCCGGAGATGAGACCTCCCATACTTGTACCTCCCACCATGTCTACTGGGATGCCCATCTCCTCTATGTAGCGGAGGACACCCAGGTGAGCCATTCCACGAGCTCCGCCTCCACCCAGCACCACCGCCACGGTAGGGCGATACTGCCGGATCGAGTCCATCTTTGCCCGCACGCGGACGATGGCCAGGGAATCTTGTTCAGGGTCGACGCTTGGCGCACTGAACTGGTACTGCGCCATACAAGGTATGGCAAAAAACAGGGCTATGAGAGCAAGGTATCTTCTCATTGTTCTATTTCTGTGGAGGAATTGCCTGGTAGTTTCCGCTCAGGTGCATGAATGCGAAGAGGCGGAGGATGCCGTCGTAGTAGGCATCGAAGTAACCATCGTCGTAAGGCTCGTTCTTACTGTCCCAGAGCCTCTGCACAAACTCCCTGGAGATGTCGTTGTCGGCTGCCAGGGTAACTGCCGCGGTGGTTGCGACGAGACCTACGGAATGACGCAGTTTCTGTCCTGCGTACTCACGCATTCCGGCGCGCATTACTGTCTCAGGCTCAGTTCCGTCTACGTTGTACTGGTCTACGAAGTCATCGATTCCCTTTGAATAGAAGAAACTCTGGATTGTGTTGGCGTAGTTTGTCTGCCACTCCTTGTCGGCGCAGGCCCAGGAATAGTCGAGGGCTATGTTCATAGGAACGCGCCAGGAGTCGAACCTGAAGGTAGGCTTCTGGTTGCGTCCGCCGAATCCTCTTGCGAAGAAGGTTCCGTCATAGTTGTTGTAGTCCGGATTCAGGCCGGTGACGGGATCTATGCTCTTGTGCAGGTACTCGCGGCTGGCCTTGGCGCACTCGCGGTAGAAGTCTGCGCGGCCGTCGTAAGCCCAGCGCGCCCATACCTCGTAGAATGCGGGAAGGTGATAGGAAGGGTCTGTGTAGTTGACTCCGCCGCCGTCGGGAGTGAAGGTGATCAGGTGATGCTCCTTGTTGATGAAAGGCATTATGCCGTCCCAGCTGCCGTCTTTCTCCCAGGAGGAGTTCAGGATGTTCTGGGCCTCTGCAAGGTAGTTGATCTCACCGTCGTTGCCCCAGCGGTTGGAGGCGAATACGAGGGCCGTGATGAAGTAGAGCTCGCCGTCGGAAGCCGGACCGGCTCCGCGGATCTGGCCGTCAGGAACGCTGAGGCTCCAGGCGAAGTAACCCTTCATAGGGCCCTCCTGGTACTGCATATACTTCTTTGCCCAACGCCACAGGCGGTCGAATTCCTGTTTCTTGTCCAGCTGGACGCAGATCATCAGTCCGTAGGACATTCCCTCAGTGCGGGCGTCGTAGTTCTTGATGTCGGAGATATAGGCCATATCGTCCCCTACCTCGAAATAAACCTTGTTGGGGCCGTAGAATACCTCCTGGAAAATGGACTCCAGCTTGGCGTCTATCTCCTTCTTGGGATATCCCATCTCTGCGAATACGTTGCGGTATTTGCCGGTGTCAAGGCCGCCCTTGTCCCAGGGCTTGAGCTGCTTGGGCTTGCAGGAAACTACCATCAGGACTGCTGCTAAGATTATCAATAATTTCTTCATATTCTACCTGTCTCTAAAGTTCCACTTTGAGTTGTCGCTGTTGAAATCGAACTTGCCGAGGGCTACTGAAGAGTCTCCTGTGCAGATGAGGGCAAGGGGCTCGTCGTGGCCGGGAACGCTCTTGGGCATAATCCTGTAGGAGCCGTCAATCAACTGCTCAATGCGCCAGAGCTGGGCGTCCTCACCTGTATAAGCGGGAACTGTAATAAGCTCTTCGTCTGCGGTAGCTGCAAGGGCCCTGTGGGTTCCCTCAATCTCAATCTTGTAGTAAGGAGCTCCGAGGTATCCGCCTGCGTCAGGAACGGCTGTGATGGTCCACCTCTGGTGAGGACGGAACATATAGTCGTTAGCCCTCACGCCAATCTCTCCCTTAGGCCACTCGGCAATAACGTCAACGAGCTTCTGGTCCTCAATGGCGAACGTAGGGTCATCCACGCTGCCGAATCCCCTGGCTCTTCTGCCTGCCATACGGATGAAGTCAACCGCAATCTCAAGGGCGTATCCCCTGCGCACTGACTCTATCTCATAGCTGCCCTCCTTGAAAGGATCGCCTACGAACGGCCAGTCGTCCCTCCACTGGAGGGCGTTGATTGCCAGCACTGAGCGTCCGCTCAGGTCCATGTCTGCCTCGTAGTGGCAGGACATCTTCTCCACGCCTTCTTCCTCTACGAAGTGTCCGAAATGGCCGGGTCCTGTCACCCTGTTGCCAGCAGAAAGAACCATCTTTCCGCCGCCTTCCAGCATATCGCGTCCTACATTGTCAAGGTACGGTCCGCGAGGGTTGCGTGAACGGCCTACGACAATGTTGTAGGTGGAGTTTACGCCGTCGCAGCAGGTTCCGTGCGTTGCAAGCAGGTAGTACCAGCCGTTGCGGTACATAAGGGCTGTTGCCTCGCAGTCAATGGCGATATCTGTTGCGACATCACCTGCCTTGCGACCTCCCGTGGCGGGGTCGAGCTCGCATATGCGGATTGCACCGAAGTATGTTCCGTAAGAGCACCAGAGCCTTCCGTCAGGTCCCATAAGGAAAGCGGGGTCGATAGCCCAGCAGTCCTCGTCGGCCTCTGCCCAGGCTACGAGCTGAGGCTCGGAATAGCCGAAGTCGGGTGACTCAGGATCAAGAGTCTTGGTCCACATCGTGATGATGTTGCCGCGGGTCTTTCCCTCTGTTCCGGGGAAGCCGGCGCTGTATGAAACCAGATAGCGGTCGCCAATCTTGATTACGTCAGGGGCTACGCCGCCGCCAGTGCGGACGCCGCCTCCGGTCCAGGTGTATCCGTCCTCTGAGATGAGGCCGCCGGAACCGGTTCCGAAGGTGTAGTACTTGCCGTCACACTCGGCGATGGTGGAAGGGTCGTGTATAAAGATGTTTCCTGTTATCTGTGCATTGGCAGAAATGGCTGACAGAGCCATCAGAATTATAGCTGCTGCTAATATGTATAATTTCTTCATAGCTGCTGTACTTTACTGGTTTGTAACTGTGAAATCCTTGAAGATATTGCCGTCCTGGTCATAGAAACGGATGCAGAAATCGCTCATTCCAGGGCCGTTGATAAGCATTCCCCTGACAATGTTCTTGCCCCTGTGAAGGGTAAGCTTGGGAGAAACACAGTCGTCAACTACCATACGGCGGTCGTTTGAAAGAAGGATTGCCTCCTCTCCGTTCACGTACCATATGGATCCTGAATTTGAACCTACCGCCATCCTTACGGTCACGTCCTTGTCGACGTTGATTACGGTAACAGCCATAAAAACGCCTTCTGTAGGGTTAAGGCCAAGACCTGAAGCAAAGCGGTAAAGCTTCACGTTGTAGCGTTTGCTGTCAAGGCAGTGCCACTTGAGCTTTGTCTTGTCTGCAAGGGTGACTGTCTGTCCATCCTTCGGAACCATTGTCATCTGGTCCTTGAAATAAACCGTGGAGAATTCATTCCTCAGATAGCTGTCGTTGAATGCAGCGTTTGAATTGAGACCCGGTTTTCCGATAGGCTCAAGCAGGGTCCACCTCTGGACGAATCCCTTTGCATCGGGACCTGCAGGGGTTGCCGTGCTGGGAGTGAAGTAATCACTGAGTACCGGCGGGGGTACCTGGCCCGGTGCTGACTGTGCGTTCATCTGAATCCCTAGTCCGAAGAACAGGAGAGTCAGAACTATCAATTTTTTCATCTAGTTAGAAATTTAGTGTGTAAGACTTATTTGGTTTAGTATCAATTATCGTTTCATATACAGTGATGCCCGATCCGCTCTTTTTCACTGAATCGTAGCCCTGAACAGGAAGCGGGGTACGAAGCGTGAGGCTGCCGCCGGATCCGGAAAGGATCCTGGCCTCCTTGATACGGCCGTCTTCCCATTCGATGTCCACTGTGTAGTTTCCGCGGGCGCGGAGACCCTTGACGCTGCCGTCCTTCCAGGCAGAAGGCAGGGCCGGAAGCAGCTGCACTGCGCCGTCGTGGCTCTGGAGCAGCATCTCGGCTATTCCTGCGGTCACGCCGAAGTTTCCGTCAATCTGGAACGGCGGATGCGCGTCGAAGAGGTTGGGGAAGGTCCTTCCGAACGGATGCGTGCGGGAACCCCTTTCACTAGGCAGAAGCCTGAGCATATTGCTGATGATGGTGAAGGCGTGGTCGCCGTCCTGCATCCTTGCCCAGAAGTTGGTCTTCCAGCCGAGGCTCCAGCCGGTGGCCATATCTCCGCGCTGCTCCAGGGTAACCTTTGCGGCCTGGAAGAGTTCGGGTGTCGAGAACGGACTGATCTGGTTGGACGGATAAAGTCCATATAGATGAGAGATGTGGCGGTGCTGGTCATTGGGGTCATCCCCGTCCTGGATCCATTCCTGCAGCTGTCCGTACTGTCCCACCTGCATCGGAGGTATCCTGGAAAGGGTTGCCTTGAGTGTCTGGCAGTAGTCCTGGTCTATGCCCAGGATGGTTGCTGCCTCAAGCACGCTGCTCAGGGCATCGTGAACAATCTGGTTGTCCATTGTACAGCCCGCCGTGATGGTGGAGCGCTTTCCCATAGGTCCGTGCTCAGGACTTGTCGAAGGCACTACTACCAAATAATTCGTCCCCGGAAGGGGCTGCAGGTAATCCAAGTAGAAGTCGGCCGCTCCCTTCAGGACGGGATACCATTCACGCAGGAAATCCTTGTCCTGGCTGAACAGGTAATGCTCCCAGAGGTGCGTGGCCAGCCACGCTCCGCCGCTGGGATACATTCCCCAGGCAGCTGCGTCCACGGGGCCTGCTATGCGCCAGATATCGGTATTGTGATGGGCCATCCATCCGCCTGCGCCGTACATCTGCCTTGCGGTGATGGCGCCGGTCTCGCTCAGATCCTTTATCATTGAGAACAGAGGCTCGGCAGTCTCAGGTATATTCGTCACCTCTGCCGGCCAGTAGTTCATCTCCGCATTGATGTTGATGGTGTATTTGCTGTCCCAGGGGGCGTCGCGCTTGTCGTTCCATACACCCTGCAGGTTGGCCGCCTGTCCTCCCGGCTGGGAAGAACTGATCAGCAGGTACCTGCCGTAATTGAACATCAGGGCCACCATTCCCATATCGTCACTGCCGTAGAAGGCGTCCAGACGCTTGTCTGTAGGCAGTTTTGCGTTGTCTCCGTCTTCAAGATCCAGCACAACCCTTCCGAACTGCTCTGCAAAAGCCTTCTGATGGCGCTTTTGGAGCGATTTGAAGGACTTGCCGCGCACCTTGGACAGGTACTCTTCATTGCGCGCCTGAGGGTCGCCTGAGACGTCTTTATAATTGACGAAATTGGTGGCTGCGCTTATAAGGATTGTCACTTTAGTGGCGCCCTGAACGCTTATGGCGTCCGCCGAGGCTTCAATCTTGCCGTCGCCGAAGAACTCCATCCTGTTGTATGCTGTAAGCGCTGCGGGGATACCTTCCTGCTCCACGCCCTTGACCACCGCGGTGAGGACGTTGTCCTGGGCCGATACGGCAGTTTCGAACACGTTCTCGTAACGCGTCTTGAAGGAGATGGCCCCTTTCTTGTCGGCAGTCAGCTGAACTGCCATCACTCCGTCAGGCAGCGAGGTGAAAGCCGTGCGGGTGTATTTGACGCCACCGCTGGTGAAGGAGGTGGTAGCAACAGCCTTTGCAAGGTCAAGCTGGCGGCAGTAGTCCTGAGGCTCCTGCATCCCCTCGAAATCCAGGAAAAGGCTTCCCAGCGAGAGGAATCGCATTCCGTGAGGGCCGGGGATGAAATACTGGTTGATCATCTCTTCGGCTTCCTCTTCACGGCCTTCGAATATGAGGTTCCTGACCTCCTGGAGATGCTCCAGGGATTGTGTGCTGTTGTTGTTGTGCGGGCCTCCGCTCCAGAATGTCTCTTCGTTAAACTGGATCTGCTCGCTTGGCACTCCACCGTAAACCATCGCTCCCATATGGGAATTACCCAGAGGAAGGGCCTCCAGCCATATCTGGGCCGGAGAGTCGTACCACATCAGACAGTCTTTCTGCTCTGCTTCCTGAGTACAGCATGCTGCCAGGAGAGCGGCAGCAAGGACAGAGAATAATTTTTTCATATACTAGAGTCTCTTGAATACAGGTATGAAATCCAGGTCTACCGGAACGTCATAATACTGGCCTCCCTGGTAGCGGGTTCCATCCCTGAAATCTTCCCATCCGCCTGCGTTTTCAGGCAGATATACTCTCCAGGTCTTTACGCCGGGCTCGGTAATGGGGCAAACCAGGTAATCGGGGCCGAACATATACTCGCAGTCCTGCTTCAGGGCTTCTTCGTCCTTATAGAAATCGAATACGAGAGGCCTCATAAGGGTATAGCCTTCGTCAGAAACCTTCTTTGCATTCTCCAAAATGTAAGGAAGAAGCTTGTACCTGGTGTTTATGCAGTTGACGTAAATGCGGTATGTCTCGTCGCTGTAGTTCCAGGGTTCGGTGTGGCTGCCGCTTCCGTGCACGCGCATCATAGGAAGGAATACGGATGCCTGAATCCAGCGGAGCATACGCTCCTGATAGTCAGCGCTGGTGTACTGGTCCCTGGGACGGCTGAATCCGCCGGCGTCGTAAGTCCACCAGGGAAGTCCCGTAGATACGTATCCCAGACCGCCTATCAGCTGACGCCTGAGAGTTACCCAGTCGTGGCCCACGTCTCCAGACCATACGAACACTCCGTATTTCTGTGATCCGGCAAATGCGCTTCTGGTAAGCACTACAGGCATATTGTCAGGAGTATACTGCTGGAATTTCTGATACATAGCCCTGTTCATCACCAGAGGATAAACGTCCCTGTAGACATTTCCGGGGATGGTGTTGCCGGCAACGCGGCGGTTGAGGAGGATATAGTCGTTGTCAGGCTCGGTAGCGTCGAACCACCAGGCATCGAAACCATATCTCATCATACTGTCGCGGAAACTCTCCCAGTAATAGTCGGCTGCCTCAGGGTTGAAGAAGTCAACCCACTCGGTTCCGGGAATGAAGTAACCCTTTTCCTTGAAACTGTCACCCAGCACGGTACCGGTCTCTATGCGGGACCAAACTGAGATCATTATCTTCATACCGAGGTCGTGGACTTCGTCCACCATTCCCTGCGGATCAGGATATTTGTCCTTATCGAAAACCATTGAGTTCCAGCCGGTCTTTCCCCACCACTGCCAGTCCTGTACTATCATGCTAACAGGGATGTTCCTGTCCTTGAAGCCGTGTGCGTTCTCCAGGAGTTCGGCCTGGGTGTCATACCTCTCTCGGCACTGTACGAATCCGAATGCATAGTCCGGCATATGAGGAACGGGACCCGTCAGAGTCCTGTACGTTGCAATCACCTCGTCCGGAGTTCCTGCAAATACGGTATAATCCAGATTCTGTGAAACAGGCGAGCAGAATGTGGTTGTATTGTCAACCTTGCGCCAGTAGAAATCCATTGTGTCGTCACTGGTGCCCTGAGCCTCCACCGTGTGGGTTCCTGCCTTGAGTTCAGCAAATGCAGATACTGTAGGAACCCAGTGGTTCTGGTCTTCGTAAACCTGCTGTCCGTCAACCTTGATATAGCGGCCGCCGCGTCCGGAATGGTCTCCAATCTCCATATGCAGAGCGTACTTACCATCTTCAGGCACGCTGAACTGTCCGGTGAAAACCTTGGGAGCAGGCATTGCAAAGCGCCCTGCGGGACCTGCCGGAGCGGGCGCTGGCTCCTGAGGAAGAGCCTTCAGGACAATCTTGTCCTCACAGGGATTCAGGTCTGTCCTTCCGTAGTTGTGCCACAGGATTCCGTATCCCTTGCTGGATATGATTACAGGGGATACTATCTGGGTGTTGTTCTGGGTAAGGCGTCTGGTGAGTCCCATTATGTCCAGATATCCGTCCTGGAACTGTCCTGTTCCGAACTGGTGGTCGCCAGGCTGCATAATGAAAGACTGGCTGGCGATATATGTAGCGTCTCCTGGGATAGGGTCAGGCTGAGGGACAGGCGTATGGGCCGCGTCGGTACTGACTTCCTGAACAGGTGTGCCGCCAACTGTGGTTTCTTTCAATACTCTTGTACCCGGTTTTTCCTGGAAAAGAAGGCCTCCGTCCTTGTCATAATAAGCCAGAGTCTCGTCGGCTTTATTGAATACTATGGTAAGTTTGGCCATCTTGATGGTTACGGCATTGGCGTCCTCTGTCTTTTCGAATGCCGGGGCCGCCACCTTCTCTGTGAAAATGAGTTCTTCTACATTATGGGTAGGCTTGCCCATCATCTGGACTCTTACTGAATTGTCAGTCATAGGAGTTACAATAAGGACTCCCTCTTTAGTTTTCAATTGAACGGAATTAGTCTTGCAACCCAACACTAGTAGGGCTGAAAGAACCAGGAACAGGATTTTTTTCATGGTTATCGGTTTATATAAAAAATAAAAAAAGGGTGAGCAACAAGTGCTCACCCAAATATAAGAATTATTTCCTAATTCTAATTCCAACCAGGGTTCTGGTTCAGGTTCTCGTTCTGGCTTACAGTGTTGTAAGGGAACGGCATACGCTCGTTCTTGCCTGCCTTGAAGCCGTAATCTGTGTTGTAGTAAGCGTCGCTGTAGTCAACAATGAAGTGGTGAGGTCTTCCGGTAGGCGCTCCGGTATTAGGATCGTAGAAGTCATCGTAGAATGAAGGAACTTCCTTGCCCTGATCCTTGAGAACGGTTGCGGCGTCGCCCCAGCGTACGAGGTCAGCGAAACGGCATCCCTCTACGAACATCTCGAAGC
>JAFRXC010000057.1 GCA_017437825.1 Bacteroidales bacterium | reverse complement strand
TGAAGGAGGGAGACCGGTCATGACGGAGAGGGAGTCTGACTTGTTTTCAGGGAAAGGTCTGAGGGCGGAGTGAAAGGATGAGTGAAAGGAGGAGAGAAAGGAGGAGAGAAAGGAGGAAAGAAAAGTGGAGCAAAAGGTGTGGAAAGGTAAGGGAACGCGTGGCGGGTAACTTGCTGAATATCAGCTAAATAAGAGTTTTGATAGGTGCCATTTTAGACACTATCAAACAAGTGTTCTTCTTGATACTCAATAGTTTAAGTGCCACGGCAAGAGAGGGATGGGGGAATTCGGAGAAAATCCGTATATTTGGTACCGTTTGTCGGCCGGGAGGCCAGGGAGGCCAGAGAGGCCAAGGAGACCCGGGAGGCCAGGGAGGCCAAGGAGACCCGGGAGGCCAGGGAGGCCAGAGAGGCCTGGGTGGCCTGGGAGACCCGGAAAGGAACGTCGGATGTTTGAAACCGCCGGACACTTTAGACTCATTAGACACTAAAATACTATTAACCCTATTATAAACCATTATGAAAAACACTTTACGAATCATTTTTCTGACATCATTCTTACTGGCGGCGCTCTGCGCACCCGCCCACGGTCAGAAAAAGATGAAAAACACCGATGTAGCCCAAGCGCTCCAAGGCTATTTCACCCTGGCGACTGAGGGCAGCGTTTCACCTGACAGTGAAGGATTCATCAGGAGATGGATGCTTCTGGACCCTATCAGCAAACCCAACAGCACCAACCAGGTATTTACTAAGAAATATACCAGGGACGCCATTATGACTGAGTATTTCCCCGGCCAGCTCACCGTTATGCCAAAAGACGGTGACAGGGTCAAGGTAACTATGGAGTACCAGCCGCCTGTAGACGTATCTACCAGCTATTCCACATACGATCCCAGCAAAGCGCCCAAGATGGTCAATGCCAATCTCTACTGGCACGCGCTGGACAGCGACCACTTCTTCGTGAAGCTGTTCCGCTTTGCCGCAGGTCTGGACAAAGACCGTTACGGCGCCATTTTCTGGTCAGTCACTGTAATCAATTGCGACGAGGACATTGAGAACGTCCGCCTTTCCATCGGAGCCAACTGCGGAGGACTGTGGTGGCTCAATGGAGAGGAGCTTCTCCTTCTTTCCGGCGACCGCCATATGGGCGTAGACAGCTACGTATCCAAGAGAATCACTCTCAAGAAAGGCAGGAACGTCCTTCGCGGAGCCACTATCAACGGCATTGGAATGAGCGAGTTCTGCGCCCGCTTCATCGATGACGACGGCAAGCCCGTTACCAATTTCACCGTAAGTTGCAATTAAAACCCAGACAATTATGAAAAAGATCATCACGATAATAATCGCATTGTCAGCCCTTCTGCTGGCATTGGATTCAGCATACGCCCAGGTGGGCGAACCATATATCCACGACCCTTCCACCATAGTCAAGTGCGACGGCAAGTACTATACATTCGGAACAGGCAGCGGCGGCCTCATCTCGGAGGACGGCTGGACCTGGCACAGCGGAGCCGTCCGTCCCGGTGGCGGAGCCGCCCCTGACGCCATAAAGCTGGGCGACCGCTATCTTGTGGGCTACAACACCTTCGGCGGAGGCCTCGGCGGCGGACACGCCAACAAGATAATGGTAATGTGGAACAAGACCCTCGACCCGAATTCCCCCGACTTCGAGTACTCAGAGGCCTTCAGCGTAGCCGAGTCTCTCCCTGACGAGGATTGCGACGCAATCGACATCGGACTGATGCTGGACCCTTCCACCGGAAGGCTGTTCTGCGTATACGGAACCTATTTCGGCTATATCCGCCAGGTGGAGCTCGACCCCGTCACAGGCCAGCGTCTCCCCGGCAACCAAGCCATTGACGTAGCCAGGAACTGCGAGGCTTCCCAGATGATGTACAACGATGGATGGTACTACCTGCTGGGTACCCACGGAACCTGCTGCGACGGCGTCAACTCTTCCTACAATATCGTGGTAGGACGCTCCAGGAACCCTAACGGCCCGTTCATCGACAATGTAGGACGTTCGATGCTGCAGGGCGGCGGCAAGTCCGTCATCACCGCGGAGCCCCGTCTGATAGGCCCCGGCCACTTCGGACGTTATATCGAGGAGGAAGGCGTAGAGAAAATGTCCTTCCACTGGGAGGCTGACCTGGACCAGAGCGGCGCAAGCGTACTTGGAATCAGGCCTCTCCTCTGGAAAGACGGCTGGCCGGTAGCAGGCAAGGCATTCGTCCCCGGTACCTATGAAATCAAGTCGATGAGAAGCGGCTACGCGCTGCAGATAGACGTGGAATTCATCCGTGCACAGGGTGGAATGCGCAGAAGGGGCAATGACGCAAACGTACCTGTAGTAGCCATTGAAGGCCAGAAACTGGAGGACGTTATAGGCACCTGGCCGGAAGGCGTCATCGGTGTCAGGAACGATTTCTTCCTTGCCAGGCCTCAGCAGAAATGGTCCATTATCCCCGTTCCTGAGGCAGGTGGCTACCTTGGAGGACCGTACTACAAGATAGTTATCGAAGGAACCAACAGGGCACTCGCAGCAAATGCCGAGGCCGAACTCGAGGCCGTGCCTGAGTTCACCGGCGCCCCTGAGCAGCTCTGGAGGATCGACCAGCTCACTGACGGCACCTTCAGGATTATGCCTAAGGAAGTGCCCGGCCACTCAGAGCCCCTGGCCCTGGTTTCCCTCGGTGACAACTCAGCAACCCTCGCTCCCTTCAACTTCAAGAGCGACAACTCCAAGTGGGATTTTATCCAGATTACCAAATAATAGTTGGATCCAGACAAAAAAGGAGAGAACGTCAAAGTTCTCTCCTTTTTTTATTGCCGGAAGGCAAGATTAATCATCCAGACCTTCAATAGTTTCAATTAAACCATCCTTGTCGTAGGTCAGTTCGCAAACCTTGAGGGAGCGCAGACGGTTGGTTCCCTTTGAAGGAACGCTGTCGTGGTGGAACAGCCACCATTTGCCGTTGAATTCTACGATTGAGTGGTGGGTTGTCCATCCGCAAACCGGAGTGAGGATCTTTCCCTTGTAGGTGAAAGGACCGTAAGGGTTGTCACCGATTGCGTAGCAGATGCAGTGAGTGTCACCGGTTGAGTAGCTGAAATAGTACTTTCCGTTATACTTGTGCATCCAGCTGGCCTCGAAGAAGCGACGGTTGTTGTCTGCAACAGTGATGGGCTTGCCGTCCTCGTCCAGGAGAACGATGGGCTTTGGAGCCTCGGCAAACTGGAGCATGTCCTTGCGAAGCTTCACTACGCGGGCGGGGATTGCGGGCTCGTCGTCTGCAGGATATGAGGTTCCGCAGTCCTTTGCCATATTGTTGTCATAGCGCTGGAGCTGTCCTCCCCAGATTCCTCCGAAGTACATATAGTACTCGTCGTCATCGTCGTGGAGAACTGCGTAGTCGATGGAGTAGCTTCCGCGGATAGGATCCGGCTGGGCTACGAACGGGCCCACGGGGCTGTCTGAGATTGCAACGCCGCAGCGGAAGATATCGGTCTTGTCCTTAGCGGGGAAGTACATATAGTAGCGTCCGTCGCGTCCCTTGACAACGTCGTTGTCCCAAAGCTGGCGTCCGGCCCAGGGGATGTCCTTGATGTCCAGGGCATTGCCGTTATCCTTGATAGGGGATGTCATAGGGTCCGGTCCTTCCAGGGAGAGGACGTGGTAGTCCTTCATGTCATACTCGCTGCCGAAGTCGTCGTCCGGTGCTGCTGACTCCCAGTCGTGGGAAGGGTAGATGTAGAGTTTTCCGTCAAATACGTGAACGGAAGGGTCTGCCATATAATCCTCCAGGAAGAGGTATCTTTTCTTGACTTTCTTTGCCATAGTGCTGTTATTAATCGTTAAGTGCTTTTTCTGTGATTGCTTTGTTGATTTCGTCCATCTTCTCATCAGTGAGCTCGTACTTGCTGATGATCCAGATTGCAAGTGCAAGGAGGATTGCGGGGATTACGCAAACCAGCCAGAGGATACCCTGCTCTGCAAGAGGAGTCTGGACGCTCTTTTCTGCGTTGAAGCCTACCCAGGCCAGGACGAGTCCCGGAACTACGCCACCCAGGGCCATACCGGCCTTGAAGAAGATTCCGGTAAGGGCGTTTACGATACCTGCGATGCGGCGTCCGGTGGTGTACTCACCGTAGGAAACAACCTCGGGAACAAGTGCCCACATATAACCGGTGGCTACCACAACTCCGGTGTTCTTGATGAACTGGGCTATGCAGAGCAGCCAGAACTGAGCCTTGAGAGCCGGGATGGATACGAATATGTACATCATAAGCATACCCAGGATGGCTACGCCGAGGAACAGGTAGAACATACCCTTCTTTCCAATCTTGCGCTTGATGGCGGGAACCAGAGGCATGAATATGAATGCCGGGATTGTTCCGAGCCACATGAAGATGGTGGTCATAAGAGGGGTTGCGCCTATGTTGTAGGACATGAAGTAAGAGTCTGCGGCGTTACCAACGGACATCATTGCGAATGCGGTGATGAAGAAGAACGCGAGCACGCGGAGAGGCTTGTTGCGGACGAACTCCATCCACAGGTCGCTGACTTTTACGTTGGCGGAAGCCTTCTCGTCCATAACCACTTTCTCCTTTGTCTGGGAGAAGCAGAAAATGAGGAGTGCGAGGCCTGCCAGGGCGAAGATGGTCATTGTTATGAACCAGGCGGAAGCGGCGTCAGGGGTGTTGTAGACGGCTTCCATCTTTCCAGTGCTGGGGTTGAGCACCTTGGGGGCGAAGATGGCTATGATCAGAGGCAGTGACTTTACGATCAGGGCTCCGAGGTTTGCCATGAACATACGGGTGCTGGTGAGGATGGTAATCTCGTCAGTGTCCCTGGTGAGGGAAGAGTTGAGGGCTCCGTAAGGCACGTTGACCAGGGTGTAGCACATACTCATTCCCACGTAAGTGATGTATGCGTATACGAGCGATCCGCTGAATCCGTTCCAGAAGCACAGGATTGCAAGGCCTACCAGAGGAATACCTCCCAGGATGAGCCAGGAACGGTATTTACCCCATTTGGGGTTGCTCTTGTCCACGAAGGTTCCCACGATGGGGTCCCACAGTACGTCCACCAGGCGGACGATGAGGAACATCACGGCGGCAACCTCGGGCTTAAGGCCGAATACGTTAGTGTAGAAGAACAGCAGCCAGATGCTGATTGTTTGATAGATGAGGTTCTGGGCAAGGTCTCCCGAGCCGAAACCTATACGCTGCAGCCAGCTTAGTTTGTAAAAGCCTTTTGCTTCAGATGTAGATTGTGACATATATCAGTTGTTAGTTTAGTACTATCGATTAAGCATACTAATATAGACATTTTACTACTTGAAACAAAATAGTGGAAGGGGAGGGAATAAAAAAACCGTCGCAAGGTACTGCGCCGGGAAGTATATAGTGGAGTATGAAAAAAGTTGAGATAGAAGGACTCGAACCCTCACTGACAGAGCCAGAATCTGTAGTGCTACCATTACACCATATCTCAATATGTCATTCCCGCAAAACGGGACTGCAAAAGTACAATACTTTTATTAAAACGCAAAAAATATTTTTATAAAATCCTGCGTTTCAGCAAGACAACGGCCCAGACCTCGCATCCTTCGCCCCTTCCGACGAATCCAAGGCGCTCCGTAGTGGTGGCTTTTACGCTGACGCGGTCTTCCTGAACCTCCATTATGCCGGCCAGGACTTTCCTCATATCAGGGACGTAGCGGGCTATCTTGGGCGCCTGCAGTGCGATGGTGATGTCTGCGTTGCACAACTCCCAGCCATTCTGCCAGATGCGGCGGATTACGATGTCCAGCAGCTTCTTGCTGTCGGCGCCCTTCCACTTGTCGTCGGTGTCGGGGAAGAGGTGGCCGATGTCTCCAAGCGCCAGGGCGCCCAGCAGGGCGTCGCAGAGCGCGTGGATGGCCACGTCACCGTCCGAGTGCGCCACGAAGCCCGAAGGGCTGTCTATGCGCACCCCGCCCAGCCACATCGGGAGTCCCTCCGCGATGGCGTGTACGTCGTAGCCTTGTCCTATTCTGTAATCCCAGGGAGTCATAGTAATGCAAATTTAATAAAAAACACTAAATTTGTTAGTTACACAAAACAACTGCGATATGGGAATATTCAATATGTTCGGCGACCACGAACACCGTGTGTTCAACTACAAGCCAATTTATTACGATCCCAAGAAAGAGGAACTCCGCCAGAAGTTCGGCCAGGTGGACGGAACTATGGACAAGGAGATGAAAGAGGACACCTACGTGCCGGGCTCCTACATCCAGGGCTCCTGGCGCAACGGTAACTACAGGCGCTCCCGTTCTTCTTCCACCAAGGTTCAGGGCATAATAGGCATAGTGGGACTGATCCTGATATTCGTGATGCTCTGGTTCATCGCTAAATTCTACCAGCTTCTGTAATGGGCAGGCTGCAGGTACTTCCTGAAAATATCGCCAACCTGATTGCGGCTGGAGAGGTGGTCCAGAGACCGGCTTCCGTGGTAAAGGAACTGGTTGAGAATGCAGTGGATGCGGGGGCCGACAAGGTGGCCGTAGTCGTGACCGACTCCGGCAGGACCCTCATACAGGTAATAGACAACGGCAGCGGAATGTCGGCGCAGGATGCCGCGCTGTGCTTCGAGCGCCACGCCACCTCCAAGGTGGCCAAGGCCGAAGACCTGAATTCCATCCTCACCTACGGATTCCGCGGTGAGGCGCTGGCCTCCATCGCGGCCGTTTCTGACGTAACCCTCCGCACCCGGACCAAAGAGGATGACCTGGGTACGCAGGTCACCGTAACGGGGGGAAAGATTACCGAGGTTAAGGAGACCGCCGCTCCTGAGGGCTCCAACTTCAGCGTACGCAACCTTTTCTACAACACTCCCGCGCGCCGCAAGTTCCTCAAGACCGACAGCGTGGAGTCCCGTCATATCATAGAAGAGTTCCAGAGAGTTGCCCTGACCCGTCCCGAGGTAGGGTTCTCCCTTACGATGAACGGCAAGGACGTATATTCCCTGAAACCCGCCAAGTCCCTGAAATACAGGGTACTGGACCTCTTGGGAGAGGGCGTGACATCGGAGATTGTGGAGGTGGACGTGAAAACATCTCTCCTGAATGTCTCCGGATACATAGGCAGGCCGCAGAGCGCCCGTAAGACTATGGGCAACCAGTTCTTCTTCGTCAACGGCAGGTTCTTCCGCAGTCCTTACCTCCATAAGGCCGTGATGAAAGCCTATGAAAACTACATCCCTGAGGGTGTGACTCCGTCCTATTTCCTGTATCTGCAGACAGACCCGCACAGCGTGGACGTGAACATCCACCCTACAAAGACTGAGGTCAAGTTCGAGGAAGAATCCGTCGTATTCCAGATAATCTACGCAGGAATAAAGGAGACGCTGGGCAAGAACGCCTTCGGCGATGCCATAGACTTCGAGAGCGCTGCGGTGGAGAACTCCATCCCCGTGCTGGGCAGGAACTTCGAGCAGTACCAGCAGTCGCAGCCTCCTGCAGCTTCCATAGATTTCAACTACAATCCCTTCGAGGACAACTCCATAGGCCCGGATTACAGTTTCGACTCTCCGGCGGGTTCCGCTCCTGGCGGAAAGGCCCCGCAGCCGTCGCCGTCGTCCACGGTGCAGCAGCACCAGAGCTACGGCCGCCTGTTCGAGGACAAGGTGCTTCCTTCCACCCAGATACTCATCCTGCACGGGAAGTACGTCGCAGTGCCCGTGAAATCCGGCATGATGGTGGTTCACGTGCGCAGGGCGCAGGAGAGGATTCTGTTCGACCGCTTCCTCCGCGCCGTCAGCCGCGGGGAGCACGTGGCACAGAAGTCCCTGTTCCCTGTGAAAGTGCAGGTAGGCAAGGCGCAGAAGCTGGTGTTCGACCAGAACGAGGCCCTGCTCCGCAGCCTGGGCTTCGACATAAGTTCCTTCGGGGACGATGCAATTATTTTCAACGGCGTGCCTGAGGGCTATTCCTCTGACGCGGCCAGCGTGCAGAAGACGGCCGCGGACTTGCTGCTGGTGCTCTCCCAGGGAGAAATCTCCCTGCAGGAGATGATGCACACCGCAACCGCCGCCCGCCTGGCTTCGCTCGGCGCCCGCTCAATGCCGGAGATGACTTCTCCGCTGGATGCCCAGCGTCTGGTGGACGAACTGCTGGGCAGCAGCAACGCCGAATTCACTTCGTCCGGTTCCAGGATAATCACCATCATCCCCACTGAAGAACTGGACTCCAAATTTTCAAAGTAAGATATGTTTCAAAATATACCAAAAGCTACCCGGAACCTTCTGATCATAAACGTGATACTGTTTGTGGCTACGCTCATAAACCAGGATTTTATGGTCAGCCAGTTCGCGTTGTTCTATCCGGCGTCCCAGTATTTCCGCCCGTGGCAGATAATCACTCATATGTTCATGCACGGAGGATTCTGGCACATCCTGTTCAATATGTACGCCCTGGTAATGTTCGGTTCAATAATCGAACGCACCATAGGGGCTAAGAAGTTCCTGATCCTGTACTTCGTGTGCGGCCTGGGAGCCGTGGCGCTCCACCTTGGCGTACAGTACATACAGGCGCAGACCTTCATGGCCGGAATAGCCAATGGCTCCGCCACGGCAGCAGGCAATTACGCAGCCCTCAAGATGACCCCTACGCTGGGAGCTTCGGGCGCCATCTACGGCCTGCTCATCGGCTACGCAATGCTGTTCCCCGACGCAAGGCTCAGCCTCATATTCCTGCCTTTCACCTCTATGAGTTCCAAGACCTGGGTCATCATATTCGCAGTCATAGAGCTGCTCACCGGCATTACCGGAATGGTTGACGGAGTGGCCCATTTCGCCCATCTGGGAGGAATGCTTTTCGGCTGGCTGCTGATCCGTTATTGGAAAAAGAAAGGAACCCTTTTCAACGATTACACTGGATATGGATATTAAACCTATCATAGACTCTGCTTTGAAGGTGCTCCGCGAAGGGGGAGTGATACTCTATCCCACCGACACCATCTGGGGCCTCGGCTGCGACGCCACCAACCCAGATGCCGTGGCGCGCATTTTCAAGATAAAAAACCGCCCTGAAGCCAAGTCCCTGGTGCTGCTGGCGGCAGACCTGGATATGGTGGCCCGCTACGTGAAGGTGATTCCCAACATTGCCATAGACCTGGTTGAGGTAAACGACAGGCCTATGACCATTATCTATCCCGGAGCCATTACCTCCGACGTTCCTGACAGGCATTACATAGCACACAACGCCGTGGCAGAGGACGGTTCTGTGGGGATACGCATCCCGATGAACGAATTCTGCGTGGAGCTGGCCCGCAAGTTGGGACGGCCCATTGTGTCTACGTCAGCGAACATTTCCGGAGAGCCATCCCCGCAGGTTTACGCTGACATCCCGCAGGAGATACGCGACGCCGTGGACTACATAGTTCCGCAGAAATTGGAGAGGGACGCCACCGGCTTCGCTTCCCAGATAATAAAAGTTGAGGTCGACGGCCAGGTCCAGATAATTCGCCCTTAGGATGGAAGTATTTTATTCTCCCCAGATAGAAAACGGAATATGCGTGCTCCCCGAGGACGAGAGCGTCCACTGCGTCAGGGTGCTCCGCCATCGCGAGGGTGACGAGATATACGTGATAGACGGCCTTGGAACGCTGTATACCTGCCGCCTGACGGATGCTTCGCCCAAGGCGGCCCGCGCGCAGGTCCTGCGCGAAGAGCCCGACTGGGGCGCGCATCCCTACTTCCTGGAAATGGCAGTATGTCCCACCAAGAACCTGGACCGCTACGAGTGGTTCGCTGAAAAGGCCACCGAGCTGGGTCTGGACGTCATTTCTCCTGTCATAGGAGACCATTCCGAGCGAAAGGTGTTCAAGAGCGACAGGCTGCGGCGCCTGCTGGTGTCGGCGTCCAAGCAGTCCCTGAAAGGGGCTGTGCCGACAGTGCAGGAACCCCGCACCGTCAGGGAGTTCATAGCCTCCGCGCCCAAGGATGCACTGAAGCTCATCTGCTGCTGTTTCGAGGGCGAAACGCCCCGCACCAGCATCAACGATGCGCTTGAGATGGCCGGTCAAGCCGGCCATGACGCCACTTCCGTCATCCCCGACGGGATCGGGGAACTGCAGCGGATCATAATCCTTATAGGCCCCGAAGGGGACTTCTCCCGCGAAGAGGCGGCTCTGGCCGTCGCGGGCGGCTTCGTCCCCGTCCACCTTGGCCCCTCGCGCCTCCGCACGGAGACGGCGGCCCTCACTGCCGTGGAGGCGGTTTATCTGAAATGTATATAGGTCTGATTTCCGATACGCACGGGTCTTTCGACCCGGAGATAAGGGAGTTTCTCTCTCCCGTGGATGAACTGTGGCACGCCGGGGACTTTGGCTCGGGTGCGGATTTTGCTGCAGGAATTGCCGCCTTCAAGCCCCTCGTGGGCGTGTACGGCAACTGCGACGGGCAGGATATCCGTCACAACTATCCCTCATACCAGTATTTCGAGCGGGAGGGTCTGTCCGTGCTGATGACTCACATCGGCGGCAGCCCGGGACATTACGACCTGCGCGCGCAGGCTCTGATAGAGCACTGCAAGCCGCAGATTTTCGTGTGCGGGCATTCCCACATCCTCAAGGTTATGCAGGACCGGCATTTCGATATGTTGTACGTGAATCCCGGGGCGTGCGGAAACCAGGGATGGCATACGGTAAAGACCGCCCTTCGTTTCAAGATTGAGGCGGGGGAGATAAAAGATATGGAAGTTTTCAACCTTCCGCGAAACAATCACGTCTATTAAACGTCAATTATTATAGATTATGGCGACATTGGGGTCAAAGAGCAAATCGGTGTGGTACTGTACCTCCTGCGGGAATGAGTATTCCAAGTGGATGGGGCGCTGCCCCGCCTGCGGTGAGTGGAACGCGATGGTGGAGAAGACGCTGGAAACCGGAGTAACGAAGGCACGGAACACGGCTGCCGGCAGCGTGCGCGCGCCGCAGCAGCTTTCTGACATATCCTCCTCCGCGGAGCAGCGCATCTCCCTCGGCTATGCCGAGGTCGACCGCGTGCTGGGCGGAGGCATAGTGCCGGGCTCGCTGGTGCTCATAGGCGGAGAGCCGGGCATAGGCAAATCCACCCTTTCGCTCCAGATACCACTGGCCTGCCCTGACCTGGAGACCCTTTATGTGACGGGAGAGGAAAGTGCGCGCCAGGTGAAGATGCGCGCCGACCGTCTTGGCGGAAGCGCCCCACACTGCCATATATTCAGCGAAACCTGCATAGACGACGTCCTGGACCAGGCCGCGCAGATGAAACCTGCGCTGATGGTGGTGGATTCCGTGCAGACTATGTATACCTCCGCGGCGGATTCCACGCCCGGCTCGGTGAGCCAGGTAAAGGAGGTGGCCTCCGCGCTGCTGCGCTTTGCAAAGGAGAGCGGCATAGCCGTCATCCTCATCGGCCATATCACTAAGGACGGGTATATCGCCGGCCCCAAGGTGCTGGAGCACATCGTGGACGTGGTCCTGCAGTTCGAGGGTGAGAATCGCGGCGCGTACCGCATCCTTAGAAGCATAAAGAACCGCTTCGGCTCCACCTCGGAGCTGGCAGTTTTCGAGATGACCGCCGCCGGCCTGCGCGAGGTGCCAAATCCTTCCGAGATCCTCATTCCAATGCACGAGGAAGGCCTGAGCGGCACCGCGATAGGCACCACGCTGGACGGCACCCGTCCGCTGCTGTTCGAGGTGCAGGCGCTCGTCAGCTCCGCCGTGTACGGAACGGCGCAGCGTTCCGCCACAGGCTTCGACTCCCGCCGCCTCAACATGCTGCTGGCCGTGCTGGAGAAGCGCGCCGGCTTCCGCCTTGGCGCAAAGGACGTGTTCCTGAACATCGCCGGAGGACTCAAGGTGAGCGACCCCGCCTGCGACCTGGCAGTGATCTGCGCCGTGCTGTCTTCCAACTTCGACTATCCGCTTCCGTCCGACGTCTGCTTCGCGGCAGAAGTGGGCCTCAGCGGAGAGATCCGCCCCGTGGCCCAGACAGAAAGGCGCATAGCCGAGGCCAGCCGCCTGGGATTCAAAAAGATTTACATATCTTCATACTCCAAATTGGACAAGCTGCCGCAGAGTGACATCAAGATTGTAAAGGTGTCCGGCATACCGGCTCTTGTGAAGGAGCTTTTCAAGTAGGCGGCAGCCGTTAGTAGTGTAATAATGATCATAGAGTTAAAAGACGTCAACAAGACATATTTCGGGGCGCAGCCTCTTCACGTGCTCAAAGGCATAAACCTTTCGATTGAAGAAGGCGAGTTCGTATCCATAATGGGCGCTTCCGGCTCCGGCAAATCCACCCTTCTGAACATACTGGGTATCCTGGACAATTACGATACCGGCGAGTACTGGCTGGCGGGGAAACTCATAAAAGACCTCACTGAGAAGCAGGCTGCGGACTACCGCAACCGTATGATAGGGTTCGTGTTCCAGTCTTTCAACCTCATAGGCTTCAAGACGGCCGTGGAGAACGTGGAACTTCCGCTTTTCTACCAGGGTGTGCCACGCCGCAAGCGCCATACAATGGCAATGGAATTCCTGGACAGGCTTGGTCTGAAGGACTGGGCGGGGCATTATCCCAACGAGATGTCAGGAGGCCAGAAGCAGAGGGTGGCAATCGCGCGCGCGCTCATCACTAATCCCCGTATAATCCTGGCTGACGAGCCTACCGGCGCACTTGACTCAAAGACCTCCGAGGAGGTTATGGCGCTGCTTGCCGAACTGAACCGCGAAGAAAAAGTGACCATAATAGTAGTGACTCACGAGAGCGGCGTTGCCAACTGCACCAACAAGATAGTCCACATCAAGGACGGTGTGATAGGTGAGATAGAAGAGAACCAGCTTCACAACGCTTCCGTCCTGGGAGCCGGATCCATAATGAAGTAATGCGGGACCTTTTTGTAGAAATATATGAGAGCATACGCCGGAACAAACTGCGCACGGTACTTACCGGCTTCGCGGTTGCCTGGGGTATCTTCATGCTGATAGTCCTGCTGGGCGCGGGCAACGGCCTCATCAATTCTTTCGGTCAGGCTTCGGGGTCCTTCGCCTCCAATACCATAGCAGTTTATCCGGGTCGTACATCCGAGCCTTACGACGGCCTTCAGAGCGGCCGCCGCATAACACTCCAGGACCAGGACATGGCTCTTACCCTGGGGCCCTCCTTTGCCGCTTATGTAGATGACATAACCCCCACGGTGGGCACCAGCGTCACCGTTGTGCGCGGGCGCAAGAGCGCTTCCGGGTATCTGGAAGGCAACTATCCTTCCCGCCTGGACGTAGAGAAGATTAAACTCCGCTACGGGCGTTTCATAAATGAGAATGACTTGAAAGAGAACCGCAAGGTGGTGGTGATCCCTGAGAGGCTGGGAGAAAACCTGCTTCCGGAAGGCCGAGACGTGAAGACGCTGATGGGAGAGAGGCTCAAACTCAACGGAATAATGTACAGGGTGGTGGGCATCACCGCTTCTGACCTTATGTCCAGCGACAACCTGATGTTTGCCCCGTTTACAACGGTGAAGAAGGTTTATAACAAGGGCAACGATATTGACGACTTCACTTTCTCCTTCCACGGTCTTGACACTGAAGAAGCCAACGAGGAGTTCGAGAAAACATATCGTGCCGCAATCAACCTGAGGCATCGCGCTTCGCCCACGGACAACGGAGCGCTGTGGCTGGAGAATCGTTTTACCCAGAATCTGCAGATGAGCAAGGCGCGCCGGGTGCTGAACATCGCGCTCTGGATAATAGGCCTGTTCACGCTGCTGGGAGGAATCGTGGGAGTGAGCAACATCATGCTCATAACGGTGAAGGAGAGGACGCACGAGTTTGGCATCCGCAAGGCTATAGGGGCGTCCCCGGCAAGTATCACCAAATTGATAATAGCGGAGAGCGTGGCAATTACCGCAATATTCGGATATATAGGGATGATTGCAGGCTTGGCTGCCTGTGAAGTACTGGACAAGACCCTTGGCAACCGCACAATGGATGTTATGGGAGAGCAGATAGCAGTGCTCATTGATCCTACTGTGGGAGTGAACGTGGCTCTTGAAGCCACCCTGCTGCTGATAATAGCCGGCACAATTGCGGGACTTACTCCCGCCTTGAAGGCTGCAAGGGTAAGGCCTATTGAAGCATTGAGAGCAGAATGAGAATAGATTGGGATTCATACAAGGAGATTACCGAATCTCTGGCCAGGAACAAGAGCAGGACCCTGCTTACGGGGTTCGGCATATTCTGGGGCCTGTTCATGCTGCTGTTCCTTGTGGGCGGAAGCCGTGGCTTGGAGAAGATCCTGGCCAACAACTTCTCCGGCTTTGCAACCAATTCCACCATCATATTCGCCAACCGTACCACAAAGCCTTACAGGGGCCACGGTGAACGCCGCCGCTGGGACCTGGACCTGAAAGACATAGACCGCCTGAGCATGATGATTCCTGAGATGGAGGTGGTTACTCCCTTGTTGTCGGCCTGGAACCAGACGGCAGAGTATGACGAGCACTCGCAGGACTGCTACATAAAAGGCATTTATCCGGAGTACGCCAGCATTGAGGAGCCTATGCTTAAATACGGCCGCTACCTGAACGAGTCGGATTGTATTCAGGAGCGCAAGGTATGCGTGATTGGCCGCAGGATTTACAACACCCTGTTCCCGGACGGAGGCAATCCTTGTGGAACGTTTATCAGGATAGGCCCTGTGTTCTATCAGATAGTGGGTGTGGACATCAGTTCAGGAAACATCAGTATTAACGGAAACATGAGCCGCACTGCCCTGGTGCCGATGCCGGTGGTGCAGAAACTATACAGGGGAGGCTCCAGAGTGGATCTGATTGCAATGACTGGCAAGAAGGGAGTGAAGATGTCCTCCCTGGATGACAGGATACGCCAGATAGTGGCGCGCGAGCACAAGTTCGACCCTACTGACAAGCCGGCGCTCGGCCTTGTGAATACTGAGCAGTTGTTCGGAATTGTGGACAACCTGTTCCTGGGACTGAACATACTGGTGCTGCTGATAGGTCTTGGTACCATCCTGGCGGGAGCCATCGGCGTTTCAAACATAATGATGGTGACAGTGAAGGAGAGGACCACGGAGATAGGTATCCGCAGGGCCATCGGGGCTACGCCCAGGCAGATCCTGGGGCAGATAATAATGGAGAGCGTGACGCTTACGCTGGCAGCGGGCTCGTTGGGAATTGTGTTCTCAGTGTTGCTGCTGGAGGGTTTGGAAAAGATTACTTCGAACTCGGAATTTGGTGCGGCTCCGTTCCAGATAGGATTCTGGACGGCCATAGCCGCCGCGGCCGGGCTTGCAGTTATGGGCGTTCTGGCGGGTCTTGCCCCGGCAATCAGGGCAATGAGAATAAAGCCGGTGGACGCAATGAGAGATGAATAATAAAAACAAAACTATATGAAAAAGATTACCAGGTACATTCTTTTGGCGCTCCTTGCCATCCTTTTCTTGGGGACTTTCGTCTTCCTTTATCAGAAGAGCAGGCCCAAGGCTGTCAGATATGAGGACATTGTGGTTGCCGTTGGAGATATAGACCGCTCTACAATAATCACCGGCAAGATACAGCCCCGCAACGAGGTTAACGTGAAGCCCCAGATAAACGGCATCATAGCCGAGTTGTACAAGGAGGCCGGCCAGATGGTGCAGGAGAACGAGGTCATTGCCAAACTGAAGGTCATCCCGGATATGAACCAGTTGAGTTCTGCGGAAAGCCGCGTGCGCCTTTCAGAACTCAACCTCAAGCAGGCCCAGACCAATTACGAGAGGGAGAAGGCCTTGTACGACCAGAACCTGGTGAGCCAGGAGGAGTACGACCAGGTGCTCCAGGCCTACAACCAGGCCAAGGAGGAGAGAGCTGCGGCGCAGGACGCCCTTGAGGTAATCCGCGACGGCGTTTCACGCTCCAACGCAACCAGCAGCAGCACCCTGGTCCGTTCCACAATCACCGGTCTCATCCTGGACATTCCGGTGAAGGTGGGTAACTCCGTGATCCAGGCCAATACGATGAATGACGGTACTACGGTGGCTACGGTGGCCAATATGCAGGATCTGATATTCGACGGCAACATTGACGAGACAGAGGTGGGCTCCCTCAAGGAGGGCATGCCTCTGACAATAACCATAGGCGCGCTGGCGGATTATGAGTCAGTGGCCACCTTGGAGTATATCTCCCCTAAGGCTGTGGAGAACAACGGCGCCAATCAGTTTGAGATCAAGGCGGCGGTTGCCACTCAGGATGGCGTCACCATTCGCAGCGGCTACAGCGCCAATGCCGAGTTCGTCCTGGATTCTGTCCGCAGGGTACTGTTCGTTCCAGAGAGCGCGCTGGATTTTGACGGTGACGAAACTTACGTGCGTCTTAAAGACTCTGAAGGCAAGTACAAGCGCGTGAAGGTTGAGACAGGCCTTTCCGACGGTGTGAACATAGAGATAAAGTCTGGCCTCAAGGAAGGCGACATAGTCAGGGGTCCACAAATAATTGAAGAAGATGAAGAGAAATAATATGAGAAAGGTATTGGTTGCAGCGGCCCTGCTGGCTGCGGGCCTGCCTGCAGCAGAGGCCCAGCAGCGCGCCTGGTCGCTCAGGGAGTGCATCGACTACGCCCTGGAGCACAACATCAGCGTCCGCCGGAGCGGCCTGGGCGTGGAGCAGAAAGAGGTGGACCTGAACACGGCGCTTTCACGAAGGCTTCCGGGCGTGAGCGCCAGCGCCTCAGAGAACCTGTCGTTCGGGCGTGGTCTTACGGCCGACAACACCTACTCCAACGCAAACACCACCAGCACGTCCTTCTCGCTGGGTGTCGACCTGCCCATATTCCAAGGCTTCGATATCAGCAACGGAATAAAGCTGGCAAAGTTGGATCTGCAGACCGCCACCCTCGAGCTTGAGAGGGCCAAGGACGATGTCCGCGTGGCCGTGGCGCAGGCGTACATCCAGATACTTTACAACAAGGAGATTCTCCAGGTGGCCCTAGAGCAGGTGGCGCGCGATTCCGTGCAGACGGAGCGCATAAAGGCGATGGAGGCTACCGGCAAGGTCAGCTCCGCCGAGGTGGCCGCGCAGCAGGCCTCGCTGGAGCAGACCCGCCTGAGCAGCGTCCAGGCCCGCAACAATCTGAACATGGCCCTTCTGGATCTGTCGCAGTTGCTTGAACTTGAATCTCCCGAGGGCTTCGACGTGGCCTCGCCGCCCGAGTCCGCACTTCAGCCCGGGCTCCTGATGCTGCCTGAGGCCGTGTATGCGGAGGCAGTCAACGTGAAGCCAGTCATTCTGTCCGGAGAACTGGCGGTGGAGTCTGCGAAGATAGCAGTGGAGAGGGCCAGGGGACAGGGGCTCCCGAGGCTGTCCCTTAACGGAGGCATAGGCACCAACTATTACACCAACAGCCTGGGTGCCAGCGCCTCGTTCGGCAACCAGCTGGAAAAGAACTTCAGCCAGTACGTAGGCCTCTCGCTCAGCGTTCCCATCTTCCAGCGCTTCTCTGTCCGCAATAACGTGAAGAACGCCCGCATAGGCCTTATGAACCAGGAACTCCAGTTGGAAAACGCCCGCAAGAGCCTTTACAAGGAGATCCAGCAGGCTTACTACAACGCCGTGGCTGCGCAGGCCAAGTGCTCCAGCAGCCAGGCTGCGGCAGCAAGCGCAGAGCAGGCGTTCATCCTGACGCGCGAGAAATACGACAACGGCAAGGCCAACATAACGGAGTACAACGACTCCCGCGCCCGCTACCTGGAAGCGCAGTCAAACTACCTCCAGGCCCGCTACGAGGCGCTTTACCAGGCCAAACTGCTTGATTTCTACAGGGGAGAGAGCCTGGCGTTCTAAGATCCCCGGTCAGGCCAGGGATGACGGTTGCGTCATGGCCGGCTCGGGGATGACGGTTGCGTCATGGCCGGCTTGACCGGCCATC
Source organism: Bacteroidales bacterium (assembly GCA_017437825.1). Classification (GTDB taxonomy): domain Bacteria; phylum Bacteroidota; class Bacteroidia; order Bacteroidales; family UBA932; genus Cryptobacteroides. Next base: position 4,086 of record JAFRXC010000057.1, on the reverse strand, counting down.
TATTTGGCCAGGTTCAGGATCATCCGGTCCAGTTCATTTATCAGGCTGCGGGAAGCGGCCGTAGAGTTGTTCACCATTATCGAGAAGATGATGGTGTTCTCTTTATTGCCGTCGGCAGGAAGGATGTATCCGCTCAGGCAGCGTACTCCGTCCATCGATCCGGTCTTCATCCTCACCCGTTTCTTCAAGTCTTGCGAGGCGCCTGACAGATAGGTTGCGAGGGTTCCGTATCCAGGCTGAGGCAGAGATTCCAGGAGCACTTCGTACGAGGGAGTGTCCATCATCATTTTGAGGAATGAGACGAAGAAGGCAGGGGAAACGTAGTCGGCGCGGGACAGGCCGCTGCCGTCCTTGAGGCGCATCCCATCTGTGTCAAGCCCCATCTCAGTTGCGAATTCTTCTATCGCGGCGGTGCCTGATGCGTAGTCGGTGTGGCCGCGGACGTTGAGGCCGATGGCCTGCAGGGCGGCCTCGGCGTAGAAGTTATCGCTGGTATGCAGCATTTCCTGGACTACCTGTGAAAGCTGCACGGAATAGCTGCTGCCTATGTTCTTCATCTGGCTCCACTCTGCGGCCTTCTGGGTCGCGGGTGAATCCAAGTCGGTGCGGACGAAACCGTCAGGGGTTATATCTGCGTAGCAGCCGGTGACGCTTATGAGATTCTGCTGAAGGTATTTGTGGAAATAGTACGCGCAGGTATACGCCGGAAAGCGGTTGGACACTTGCTCGTTCTTGTTGTTTACGCCCAGGCCCAGGGTGCCGCGCATGGATCCCACGGGAGCCAGGTCGCTGTTGTAGAAGTATAGTTTGTCTCCGCTGCCGGATTCTCCTGTGGTGCAACTGTGTGTATAACGCATCCAGGGCAGCTGAGGGCCGGTCACGCTTATCTGCACGGGGTCTCCAACGGCCTTTCCCGCCGTCGCGCTGAGATCCTGGGAGTTCTTGTAGTAGTTGAGGGCTTCGGGGCCTTTGCCGTAGTAGAAGCCTATGTCTTCGTACTGCCAGCTGGTGGCTTCGGGCGCGCCGTCATAGAAGCGCGGGTCCCCGATAATGTTGCCGTCCACGGAGGTTATGCCCTTGGCTAGCATCAGCTCCCTCCACTGGGCGAAGACGGCGTCTGCGTTGCCGCCTGCCGCAATCGTGGGGTCGCCTCCTCCTATTATGTATACGTCTCCTTTGAGCACGCCGTCCTCAATTGTTCCGGTATAGGCCAGGTTGGTGTCCCAGCGGAAGTCCTTGCCCAAGGTTTCAAGTGCAGTTCCGGCGGTTATAATCTTGACATTGGAGGCCGGGACCATAAGGATGCCGCTCTGGTTGTCCAGCAGGACCCTGCCGTCCGCGCGCACCGCGTAAGCGCCCCACACAGCGCCCTGGAAGGCCTGCTGAGCGTGTGCGCTGCCCGCGAAAGCGAGGACTGACAGCAACAAATAAAAACAGATTCTTTTCATCTCACCACAAATTTATCTATATTTGGCCGAATTAAAAACAAAAGATGGCGCATACGGTATTAGTTTCAGGCGGTGCAGGATTCATCGGAAGCCACGTGACGGTAGAGCTCATACAAGCAGGCTATGACGTCATTGTGGCGGACAATATGTCCAACTGCGACAAGACCTGCCTGCTGGGAGCCCGGAAGATAACAGGCTGCAAGATTCCTTTCTTCAAAGTGGATTTCTGCAAGCGGAATGCCGTAGAAAGGCTCTTCCAGGCAAACAAGATAGATGCCGTCATCCATTTTGCGGCGTTCAAGGCGGTGGGGGAGTCTGTGGAGCAGCCCGTAAGGTATTACCTCAACAACCTGGACTCTTTCCTCAACATTATAGATGTCGCGCGCGTGCACGGGTGCAGGAACATCCTGTTTTCCTCTTCGGCTACAGTTTACGGCCAGCCTGAGAAACTTCCCGTGACGGAAGAGTCGCCAAGGCAGGAAGCCACGTCGCCCTATGGCAACACCAAGCAGATCTGCGAAGACATTCTTCGCGATTCTGTCAAGGCGTACGGTAACGTCAGAGGAATAGCCCTGAGGTACTTCAATCCCATCGGTGCCCACCCCTCAGCCCTCATAGGAGAACTCCCCAGGGGCGTGCCCAACAACCTGGTGCCTTTCATAACCCAGACTGCCATAGGGAAAAGGGAATGCCTGTCAATATTCGGGAACGATTATCCCACCCCCGACGGAACCTGCCTGAGGGACTACATAGACATAGTAGACCTGGCAAAGGCGCACGTTTGTGCTGTAAGCCGTATGATGGAGGACAAGATGAAGGAGCCTTATGAGATATTCAACATTGGTACGGGAAGGCCCGTATCCGTGCTGGAACTCGTGAACGCCTTCCAAAAAGTTAACGGCGTCAAACTGAATTACAGGTTCGCCCCGCGCAGGCCGGGAGACGTCACAGCCGTGTGGGCAGACCCTTCAAAGGCCAATAAGGAGCTCGGATGGAAGGCTGAAAGGCCTGTTGAGGAGACCTTGAGGGCTGCTTGGAATTGGGAAAAATACATAGCAAAAAAGTAATAATTTAAAACTAAAACCACGACCTTTCATTACAGTTTAATATTAAAAGTTTTAAATTATTAGAAAAAAAGACATAAAATCGCTTTTTAGCGTTGAAGGATAAGCATTTCTCCAGGTTTCAAATTTTCGCTGAAATTTGGAGATAATGTAATTTTATGCGTATATTTGCAAGTATATTCCCTAAATAGGAAAAACTAAGTAGTTAGTATACAGTTATTATTAATTAATCATCGACCTATGAAGAAAGTCCGTATTATTCTTTCGATGATGCTCCTTACACTGGCAACAGCCGTGTTTGCTCAGAACGTTTCCGTATCCGGAACCGTTACTGACGCTTCCAACGGCGAGTCAGTTCCTGGAGCATCTGTAATTTTAAGAGGGACGACAACAGGTACAGTAACCAACCTTGACGGTATGTTCGCTCTTACAGTTCCGTCCAATGCGGCCCTCATCATCTCTTCTATCGGTTACAAGACTGTCGAGGTTCCGGTAAACGGAAGATCGACCATCAACGTAGCCCTTGAAGTTGACAACGAATTACTGGAAGAGGTAGTCGTTACCGCAATGGGTATCTCCCGTGAAAAGAAAGCCCTTGGATATGCAGTCCAGGACGTTAAGGGAGATGCTCTTACACAGGCTGCCAGCTCTTCACTCAGCAGCGCCCTGCAGGGTAAAGTATCCGGTCTGCAAATCAGTGCTTCATCAGGTATGCCTGGTGCATCATCCAAGATTGTCATCCGTGGTGCCCGTTCACTTGACGGAAACAACCAGCCTCTGTACGTTATCGACGGTATGCCGGTATCCTCTTCTCCTGACCGCAGCACAGAGAACTCCGTTACCGGTTCTGACTATTCAGGACGTGCAATAGATATCGACCCTAACGACATCGAGAGCGTGAACGTCCTCAAGGGACAGGCTGCAGCCGCCCTTTACGGTATGCGTGCATCCAATGGTGTTATCGTCATCACAACAAAGAAGGGTTCCTCTACTCAGGCAGGCAGGACTTCCGTAAACTTCTCAACCAACTACTCTTATAACAAAGTAGCGGTTTTACCTGAGATCAACGACGAGTACGCACAGGGAAGCAACGGAAAATTCAACCCTAACACCTCTCTGGCTTGGGGTCCGCTCATCACAGACCTCCCTAAGGACGCCACCTATGGAGGAGACGCCAACGGCCATCCGGGAATGTACCGTGTTCCCCAGAGGGAGCAGGCCGGTCTTGACGGCTGGGTAACTCCTCAGGCTTATTACAACATCCGTGACTACTTCAAGGCAGGACATACATTCGGAACATCTGCCAGCGTAGCTCACAACTCCGGAACCGGAAGCTTCATCATCTCCCTTGGTAACACCACTGAGACCGGTATCATCCGCAACACCGGAATGAAGCGTTACAACGCCCGTGTAGGTGCAGACCAGAAGCTCAATCCTTGGTTCACTGCAGGATTCAACGCAAATTACATCCAGTCTACCCTCAGCAAGCAGACCGGTGCCAACGACGGTATCGTTGCCGCCCTTTACGGTGCACCTGCCAGCTATGACCTCAAGGGTATTCCTTGCCATTACGA
>JAFRXC010000056.1 GCA_017437825.1 Bacteroidales bacterium | reverse complement strand
GGCTTCTCACAGGTAGGTTACGTTCCTGACCAGCCCAAGGTTGCAGTCATCGAGCTTGACAAGAACGACAAGGTTCTCCCCAAGGCTTTTATCTGCAAGATTGCCGACGACGGAAAAGTTTCAACCGTATACACTGGCGCCACCAAGACCTGGGGCCCTTACTTCAAGTACAACTACGTGAAGTTCGACTTCTCCGATGTCAAGGAGCCAGGCGTTTACTTCATCAAGTACGGCGACACCCAGACCGGAAACTTCATCATCAACGATGACGTATACGACCACATCACCGACGCCACCAGCGACGTATGGATTCCAATCCATATGAACCATATGACAGTAAACGAGGGATACCGCATCTGGCACGGCGAGCCGTTCAAGGAGGGATACCTCCAGGCACCGCCGAACACGGACCATTTCGACCTCCACAGCCAGGGACCTACCACCGACACCAAGTACAAGGCTCTCGAGCTTATCCCGGGCCTCAACGTGGGCGGATATTTCGATGCCGGCGACTTCGACATCGAGACCGGTTCCAACATCGGCGTGGTTCAGAACCTGGTATCCATCTGGGAGAGGTTCCACCCTATGCGCGACGAGACATTCGTAAGCGAGTACCAGAGGTACGTAGACCTTCACCGTCCGGACGGAGTTCCTGACATCATCCAGTATATCGAGCACGGCGTTCTGAACCTGGTAGCCCAGGCCGAAAACATCGGACATATGTCCCAGACCCTGTCCAACTCAGTCCTCGACAACTACCACCATCTTGGAGACGCAGCAGCCATCACCGACGGTCTGCACTACGATCCAAGGCTCAAGCCTTACCAGAAGTCTGCTGACGGCAAGTCCAGCGGAACTCCGGACGACATGTGGGCTTTCACCAACCGCAACCCCGGTTCCGACCTGCGCGCAGCGACAATGTTCGCAGCTGCAAGCCGCGCCCTCAAGGGTTACAACGATGACCTGGCCGCCCGCGCCCTCAAAGAGTCCAAGAGACTCCAGAAGGAAGCCAACGAGATCCTGGCCAAACAGCCCCAGAGAGCTGGCCGCGGCGGTGCAATGGGAGGCGGTGACGTATCTGCCAACATCCAGCTGTACCTCTCCACTGGAGAAGAGCAGTATCGCGACAAAGTAAAGGAGCAGATCAACGCTACACTTGAAAGGAGCGCCACCCAGGGAATCACTACCGCACTGGAGGCTATCCCCATCCTCGGCGACGAGTTCAAGGAGAGCCTGAGGCCTTACGTAGAGCAGTACAAGGAGTACATCAAGAGCATGGAAGAGGACAATCCTTACGGAGTGCCCATCGGACTCGGCAACTGGGCCGGAAGCGGCAGCGTAGTCAGCTTCGGTTCCACCATCTGCCTTGCAAGCTCTTACTTCCCTGACATCATCGACAAGAATGAGGTATACAAAGCTACCGCTTACCTGTTCGGATGTCACCCTTACCACAACTACTCACTCGTAGCTGCTGTCGGCGCCGCAAGGCCCAAGCAGGTATTCTACGGCAACAACAGGGCTGACCTCTCATTCATCCCTGGAAACGTTGCTCCGGGACTCCTGTTCCGCCAGCCGGACCACTTCGAGAACTATGACAACTGGCCGTTCCTGTGGGGACAGAACGAAGGTACAATCGGAGGCAATGTCTCTTACCTCACCTTCGGTCTGGCATTCAAGAACCTCATCGGCCGATGAAAAAGCTGTCTGCAATCCTGCTTCTGCTTTCTCTGGCAACATTTGCCAGAGGGCAGGTCAGCGGGACAATTGCCGACATAACCAGAAACCACCCTTCCCCGGAACCCTCTGAGATTCTGGGGAAGTGGTGTTTTAACAGCATAGGGATGGTCTTTATGGACAAGTCGGGGGCTGTACCTTCCGTGGCTGAGGCTACGGAACTTATGAACGCTATGGGCGCTACCCCTCAGGGCTGTTCCGTAACTTTCCACGACCTCAGGAAGTGCACCTTTGCCGTAGGCAGGAAAACCTTCAATATCAATTGGTCCGTAAATGCTGACACCCGCGGATTCAGGGTGTCGATGGGTCCTCTGGGGCTTAGCGGATACCTTGTGGAGACTGACGACGGAATTGAGATGATCTTTTCCCGTCCCAATCTCTTCACAATGCTCTTCTTCCTGTGCACTGGAGCGGAGCGCAAATACATTAAGCCCCTGGGAGAGCTTTTAGACTGCACCCAGGGACTGACTTTGGGTATTCTCTTTACTCGATAACAGCCAGGAAACCTCCCCTTGCCCGGCAAGGGACAGTTATTTCGGCCTTCCCTTCAGGGAGAGCCGTTATTTTTATTTCCCTGTCTTCGTCACCGTCGCAGAAGAGCATGGAGGACTTGGCCTTCAGGTTCAGCCTTTCAAGTGAGAATGTCAGGTCAGAGGGCGAATCAAGGCCGTTGATTCCAGCTATGTACCACTTGTCTCCGCTCCTGCGCGCAATGACTGCATTCTGCCCCGGATAACCGTAAAGCAAAAGCGTATCGTCCCAGTGGGAAGGCATTTCACTCAGGACTTCACGAACTTCCGAAGGTAGTCCATAATAGGCAGAGGGCCTGTCGGCCATATGCAGAAGGCCGGATTCGAACAATACAGGAAGGGCCAGTTCGTGGGCGTTGGTAGTGATATGGGGGAACTGGCTGTCTGAGAACGTTCCGGGAGTGTAATCCATAGGGCCCACCACATTGCGGGTGAAAGGCAGGGTTGCGTTATGCGCCGCGGCGCGAGGAGTCATTATCGGTCCGTTATTGTACATTTCAGCCCCGTATACGGCCTCCATCGACATCATGTTGGGCCAAGTGCGCTGCCAGCCCCTAGGGATGGTACAGCCGTGGAAATCCACCAGCAGATGGTGTCTTGCGGCATCTTCCAGTATGTCCAGATAATAGTCCACCATCGTGGCGTCGTCCGGAAGGAAGAAGTCTACCTTGACGCCCGTTACACCCAGGCTCTCCAGCCACGCGAATTCCCTTTCACGGTTCTCGGCTGTATTGAGCCTGTCCTGCGGCTGAGGCGCTCCCGGTCCTATCCAGGATGTACCGGAGTTGTACCAGAGATTGATCTTTATTCCCTTCTCCTTGGCGTAATCCACCAGTTCCTCCATACTTCCATCTTCCATATCAGGCCACTCCCAGTCAATCAGGCAGTAAGGCCATCCCATATCTGCTGCAAGGTCTATGAACTCCACGTCCAGGTCGAAGAACTTTGACCCGTGGTTGTTTGACCAGTAAACCCAGGATGACACGCCTGGCTTTATCCAGGAAGTATCCTCTATCCTGCAGGGGGAACTGAGGTCGGTGACCAGCGTAGATTCCGTTATGGCCGACAGGTCTCCCACTATGGCCAGTCTCCAGGGCGACATTCCGTCGCAAAAAGCTGTGGAGCCGGTAAGTTTCACTGAATAACGCTGTTCCGATGCGGAATTGTCCAGGGAAGAAGCGCTGTCTCCGTGACGAAGGTCTGCCTCCGATATGAGGGCGAAGAGGCCCGGGGCGGGCTCCAGCAGAGCTGGATACGCCCATTGGGCGGATGCCTGCCCTCCCGGGCGTCTGGAGGGCGTTGGCTTGCCGTCCGTAGCCAGAGGGAAGAAATTCTCATAATCAGAGTGCCAGGAAGAGAACCAGCGGTTCACGCCGTCCTTTACCAAATAGGAAGTCCTGTCCTCAGTAACCACTGTACCTTCAGGCACTACGTAACGGAAAGCGATACCGTCATCGTATGCCCTGACTATTACTTTGAGTTCTTCTCCCTGAGGATTCTCGAAGGTAAGGGTCTTCTCAGAGGCCTGGTTGCTGCAATGAAGGCGTTTGCCTGCCAGCATATCGTAACTGTCAGATATACGGGTCTGGCGGGAAACCTTTTTGAGTTTGAGCCCGTTGTCCAGGTCGGAATTCTGGGTGACCAGGCCGAGATGTATCTCATCAAAGGCGCTTACACCGTTGTATGCCACCTTCAGGGTCTGATTGTCGATTCCGACAGAAAGGGAGCGGTCCGGAGATGTAAAGCTTTTCTTACAAGCTACTGCCCCTATAAGCAACAGGGGCAGCATATAGATGAATCTTGGTTTCATTTTCTAGTTGTTTGCTGGTCTCGGAGGTCTTGCGGGACGGGGCTGCTCTTCCGGCATCGGCTGCACCTCTGCGCGGAACGGGATGACGGGAAGACCGTTGGCTCCCTTGAGGGTTCCCACCTGGAAATCCTTGAAGCAGTAACGCACGAACTTGGGCTCAGGTACTTCCTTGGATGTAAGTTCTACGTATGCTCCTTCCATAAATGAGAATCCGGTTGTGGCCTCGGCCTTGTGGAAGTGTCCGCCTCCGCCTGCGAGTTCGAATCCCTCTATGGAATTGGTTCCGAGCCATCCGCTGCGGGCGTTGTCAAAGTAAACCCTGACCTTGGCGCCATCAACGTAAGCGACCCTCATGCTGGGGTTGAGGGCAGGAAGGGTATCGTAGCCATAAGCCATATTCAACGCCATATAGCAGAGTCTCTCGCCAACGGGACGCTTGTTGGAGGGGTGAACCTGGTTGAGCTCGTAATCGAAGGTGAGGTCGTTGGTGCCCACGATTCCGCTGTTGGGGATGGTCTTTGTGGCCATGAACTGCTGCTCGCGGAGGAGGGGGCCCTGCTCGTCCTGAAAGCCGTAGTTGCCGTCGTAATAGTCGTACGGAGGAAGTTCGACGATGAGGAACGGGATGTCTCCACGTCCAATGTCCTTGCGCCAGGTCTCGGCCATGGTGGTCATCAGGGAGGCGTATTCGTCCCAGCGGATGCTGACGTTGGACTCGCCCTGGTACCAGATGATTCCGCTCACTGCGTACTTGCTGGCGGGACGGAACATTGCGTTGTACATTATGGTAGGCTTGTACATATCGTTGACAGACGGATTGGAGGCGTCGGCGAGATTTACGGAAGAATAGGACTTGAGAGTCTCTGCGCTCATCCAGCAGGTGATCTCACTGCCGCCCCAGCTTGCGTTGATGACGCCTACAGGTACGTCCAGGGCCTTGGAAAGCCTGCTTGCGAAATAGTAGGCCACCGCGCTGAAACGGGGCGCGTTCTTGGGATTGGACACCTGCCACTCCCCTTCAGCATCGAACTGGGGTTCGGTTGCGGAGGCGTTCTTTATGGTTATATGCCTTACGCCCTTGTACTGGCCCGACATTGCCACTTCTTCAAGAGATCCCTCCACGGGAGTGCCCATACCTCCTCCGAGGGTCATCTGCATATTGCTCTGACCGGAGCAGAACCACACTTCTCCGATGAGGACGTTGGAAGCCTGGACGCTCTCGGAGCCGCTGCGGGCCCTTACCGTCTGGGGCGTGAACGTGGCTGCTGGAGTCTTGAGAGTGGCCACCCACTCTCCGCTGGAATTGGCCCTTGCTGAGGCTGACGCGCCCCAGGAGGAGCTTACGCTCACGCTGGCACCGGGGGAAGCGTATCCCCATATCTTTACCGAGGTATTCTGCTGAAGGACCATATTGTCCCCTATCATGCCTGAGAATCTAAGGTTTGCCGCATTCAAGGTGACGGCGAGGCACATTAAGGCTAATGCGAAGAGTTTTTTCATTATAGATTGTTGTTTGGTTATTATCGTTTAGTAGCATCAAAATTAAAGAAATTACTTAACTTTATCAATATGATTATAATCGATGCCCACAGTCACCTGTGGCTGCGCCAAGAAGCCACGGTGGATGGAAAAGAGATATACCCTCTGCCAAACGGACGGTCTATGTTCCTGGGAGAGGAGCGTCAGATGCTGCCTCCATTTATGACCGACGGCACAAACACGGCCGAGGTGTTCCTGTCCAATATGGACTATGCCCAGGTGGGCGCCGCCGTAGTGGTACAGGAAGTGATAGACGGCAACCAGGACGCATATCTGGCACAGGTGGAGGCAAAGTATCCTTCCCGTTTCCTATGCTGCAGCCTCCTGGACATAGACAAAGGGCCACTGGCCATTCCTGACGGATTCAAGGCCGCAGCCATTCCCGGGCACAGGATGCACCGCCCCCTCAACGATCCAGCCCTTGTAGATTTCTTCAAGAAGATGGAGTCGGAAGGCAGGATTCTTTCCATCTGCCTGGGCGACGACTCCCGCCAGATAGCCCAGTTTGCCGAGACAATACAGGAATGCCCCGGGCTGAAAATAGCCGTAGGCCATTTCGGGATGGTTACAGGCAAGTGCTGGGAAGAGCAGATAAAGCTGGCCCTCGCCCCAAACGTATATGTTGAATCGGGCGGAATAACCTGGCTGTTCAATTCAGAGTTCTACCCCTTCCCTTCCGCCGTCAAGGCCATACGGCGCGCGGCAGACCTGGTGGGAATGGACAAACTGATGTGGGGCAGCGACTATCCGCGCACCATCTGCGCCATAACTTACAAGATGAGCTACGACTTCATCCTCAAGTCCAAGGAACTGGAACCCAGCGAGAAAGAAGCCTTCCTGGGACTTAACGCCAAGCATTTCTACGGCTTCGGGGAACTTCCCGAACTGCCCTACATAAAAAACATGTCAGAATGAAAACACTTCAGATAGTGCAGCCCGGCTGCATACGCCTTACCCAGACTCCGGAGCCTTTCCCGGCACCGGGAGAAATCAAAGTCAAGATTCATTACGCGGGATTCTGCGGATCGGACCTGAACACATTCAGGGGTGCCAACGCAATGGTGAGCTATCCCCGCATCCCCGGCCACGAGATAGGAGCCGTCATCGAGGCAGTAGGAAGCGATGTCCCTGACAGCTTCCAGCCCGGACAGACAGTCACCCTAAATCCTTATACTAACTGCGGGAAATGCGCTTCCTGCAGGCGTGGGCGTCCCAATGCCTGCGAGAACAACGAGACTCTGGGCGTTCAGAGAGACGGCGCGATGCAGGAATACATCTGCCTCCCCTGGCAGAAGGTAATCCCCTGCGGCAGCGTCCCTATGAAGTACACAGCCCTCATCGAGCCAATGAGCGTGGGTTTCCACGCAGCTGACCGCGGGCGCATTTGCAAGGATGACGTAGTGATGGTTATAGGATGCGGAATGGTGGGCCTGGGTGCCCTCGTCAGCGCAGTTCAGCGCGGAGCCACCGTAATCGCCGCCGACATAGACGAAGGGAAACTCCAGCTGGCCAGGAAACTGGGCGCGCGCTACACCTACAACTCCCTCAAGGAGTGGACAGACCTCCCTGACCCTGACGTGGTCATAGAGGCCGTCGGAAGCGTCCCAACCTATAGGATGGCCGTAGAGAGAGTTGCATTCACCGGCCGCATAGTCTGCATCGGATATGCCAAGACTGACGTAAGCCTGCCTACAAGCCTTTTCGTAAAGAAGGAACTGGACATTATGGGGTCCAGAAACGCCACGCCCGAAGACTTTCTGGACGTGATATCCTATCTGTCTTCAGGCGTAGACGCAGACGCGTTTATCTCTGCAATCATAGCTCCCGAGGATGCTCAGGACGCTATGGAAAAGTGGAATTCAGAACCGGGAAAGGTGTTCAGGATCCTGACCGAGTGGGCTATTTAGCCTCTCTGGCAGCTTTCTTCTCTGCCTTTGCTTTGGCTCGGGCCTCCTTCTTAGCCTGACGCTCCAGGCTCCTGGCTTCCTTTGCAGCCTGAGCAGTCCTCAGGTCCTCTTCGTGCTTGGTCTTGGTAGTAATCTCTATCACACCATTTGCACCGCGCATACCGTACATTGCAGCGGTACCGTCTTTGATTACCTCTATGTCGTAGACCTCTTCGGGATGGATATAGGTAATGTCTTCAGTAAAGACTCCGTCCACCACTATCAGAGGCTGGGTTTCGGAGGTGTTTGTTCCGATTCCCCTGATAATTATCCGTGGCATTTGGCCTGCACCGGCCCCGCCGACTGTCAGACCAGGTTCACGTCTGAGCAGGTCAATGATTGACGTATACTGAGTCTTGGAAGGAGGATTTTCGGCCTCATCGCTGTTCTTGAACTGGGCGAAAGCAGGAACGCCCATCATACAGGCCAGGATTGCAATTATCAAAAATCTTGTTTTCATATCTTTAAGCATACAGTCGACAATATAATAATTTTAGCGGAATTAATGATTATATTTGTCTATAAGAACAAATTTCTAACCAAACAGCATATGAGAAAGCTCTTTTATCTTTTGGCCATCCCCCTTTTGGCAGCCTGCGCTCCCAAAAACCCGGACAGCCAGTATGCAAAGCAGGTCGATGCCGTTTACCAGCGCCTTTCCGTCGAAGAGAGAGCAGCCCAGCTGGCCGGCATGTACCCGACCGACTTGATGATCGACGGCAAGCTTTCCTTGGAGAAATGCCGCCAGCTTATCCCTAACGGAATAGGCCATATCTGTCAGCTGTACAGCTCCCAGGATATGGATTCAGACCAGATCAGGGCATTCATAAGGGACCTTCAGGCCTATCTTATGAACGAAGTCCCGGCCGGTATTCCGGCTATGATACACGATGAGTGCATCACCGGCGCAACAGCAAAAGGAGCCACGGCATATCCTCAGCAGATTGCCGTAGCCTGCTCCTGGGACCCTGCATTGCTCAAGGTAAAGACCACGCAGACTGCCGAGACCATGCGCGCCATTGGCGAGCAGCTCGCGCTTTCTCCTATGGTTGACGTGATCCGCACTCCTCACTGGAACAGAATCGAAGAGTCATACGGAGAGGACGGCTACCTTACCGCCACAATGGGCGTAGCCTTCGTATCCGGCCTTCAGGCAAAAGGATTCAAGGAGGGCATAGCCGCAACCACAAAGCACTTCCTGGGCTACGGCGGAGCCAACACCCTGCCCTGGAAAGAACTCTACGAGGAGGTTCTTTTCCCTCACGAGGCCATAATCAGGAAGGCTGGCAGCAAGTCCCTGATGACCAGCTACGGCCAGTTCCGTTCTGAGTATGCCGTCTGCAGCGACACCCTCATCAACGTCATCCTCCGCAACTACCTCCACTATGACGGCGTAATCGTCAGCGACTACGGCGCAGTGCAGCAGGGCGGACGCACAAGGGATGAGGAATTCCTGAAGAAGTGCGCTGTAGATGCCATAATGACCGGAAACGACCTGGAATTCTCCAGCAACACTTCCTACAAATACCTTCCTGAACTTCTCGCAGAAGGACGCATCACAGAGGAGGCATTCGAGCGTTCCGTAAAGAACGCCCTTCTCCTCAAGGCTCGCGCCGGCCTGCTCGACCCCAATCCAAAGCTCGTACAGGACGGCCCCATCGACATGGACCCTGCAGAGCATCGCCAGACTGCTTATGACCTTGCCACAGAGTCAATCGTGCTTCTCAAGAACAACGGCATCCTTCCTCTTGCCGCAGGCAAGAAGATTGCCCTGGTAGGCCCCAACGCCAATTCTTATTGGAGCATGCTGGGTGACTACACATACCCTTCAATGCAGCATTTCTTCTTCAGGAAGACCACGGATCCTACCACATATCTGAAGATTGAAACCCTCCTGGACTGCATGAACAACCGCTATGACGGAACCGTCAATTACTCCAGAGGTGTTGACTGGAGCACCCTGGCCGATATGGGTCTCTCTGCCGACGGAGATCCTAGGCTCCTGAGCCTGAGAGTCCGCAGAGTGGAGTCTCCAGACCCCACCGACTGGAAAGCGGCCGTGAAGCTGGCTTCTGAAAGTGACGTGATAGTTGCCGCAATGGGCGAGAACATCTACCTGTGCGGAGAGAACCGCACCCGCGCCACCATCCGCCTCCCCGGCGACCAGGAAGACTTCGTCAAGGATCTCATCGCCACAGGCAAGCCTGTAGTCCTGGTAATATTCGGAGGACGCCCGCAAGTTGTGGAAGCCGTCGCTGACGGATGCGCAGCTATCATCCAGGCCTGGTATCCTGGTGAGGAAGGCGGAAACGCCGTTGCAGACATCCTCTCCGGAAAGGTCAATCCTTCTGGAAAGCTCTGCTTCAGCTACCCTGCCACTGAGAGCCGCGAGCTCTACTGCTACAACAACAACGTAGACCTTGACCGCATAGCCTATCCTTTCGGCTACGGCCTTTCATATACTACGTTCAAGTATGAGGATATCTCCGTACAGCCTTCCGCCAAGACCGGAGACGACAGCATCCTCATCAGGTGCCGCGTCACTAATACTGGCGGACGCAAGGGCGACGAAGTTGTGCAGCTCTACGTCTCTCCCGCATCGGGACAGCCGCTCAAGCCTATCCAGCTCAAGGGATTCGGCCGCGTTACACTGGAGCCGGGACAGAGCAAAGAAGTGGACTTCAAGGTATCTCCGGACCAGCTGGCCTGGTGGTCTGAGGCAGGATGGACCATCTCCGCAGGAGATTACAAGTTCTGCGTGGGATCTTCCAGCCGCGACCTTCCTCTTCAGGGCGTATGCACCCTTACAGGAAAGGACAAGGTGAAAGCGCTCCGCGACGAGTACTTCTCAGAGTTTATCGTGAAATAGAATTGTCAGAGAGTAGGTTTGACGGGGATGATGGTTCCGTCGGGATTGAACTTCATCCTGTCTATGCACACTTCCCTGTTGTAACCGCCTGACAGACCCATTTTTACTCCCTCGGGACGGGTGAACCTGTGGTAGACTATGTACCACTCATCAGTCCCGGGGATATTTATTACCGCGTTGTGACCAGTACCGAAGATCTGCTTGGAAGGATCTTGTTGTAGGACTATGGTGTCTTCAACCTTTGCCGGTTTGCCGTCCCTTACAAACTCTACGGGAGAATCGGAGATGAGGTAACGGACGCGGTAATATGAAGAACGGGTTATGTTCTCTGACCACATGAAATAGTACAGGCCGTTACGCTCGAACACGTAAGTGCCTTCCAGATAGTGATACTCCCCTATACGGTTCCGAGGTATGAGTTCCCGTATGGATCCGGGAACCAGGGAAATCATATCTTCGGCCAGTTCCGCCATCCAGAGATAGGAATTGCCCCAATAGAGGTAATACTTCCCTGTCTTGGGATCCTGGAATACGTCAGGGTCTATGACCTGATTGGGAGTGTTGAGTTCTTCCTGGCTGAGCATAGGCTTGCCCAAAGCGTCTTTGTATGGACCTTCGGGCTTGTCAGCCACGGCTACGCCTATGGATTTGTTGGCGACGAAATAATAGTAGTACTTATACGAGTTCCCCACTTTCCTTTCTATGATGCAGGGGGCCCAGGCGTATTCCTTGCCCCAGGACAGGTTACGCAGGTCCAGGATCACGCCTTCGTCCTTCCAGTTCTTGAAATCTTCAGAAGAGAAGCAGTGGAAGTCGTAGTTGTGCCACTGGTAGGCTCCGTCTGTGGTGGGGAAAATGTAGTATTTGCCTGTCTGATGGCTGTACAGTACTTCAGGGTCGGCATACAGGCCCGGGAATACCGGATTGTTCACGTCAGGGGCCAGGTACTGGGCCTCGCGCTGGTCGCTCCAGGCCTGCAAGGCCTTGTATTCAGCCTCGGTGAGGGTGAGGAAGGAACCCTGCTGGGGGCCGTATATGCCCTCTATGTTCTGGGGCGAGAAGAATCGTCCCATACCCGGATCGGCCTTGCAAAGGCGGTAGTTGAAAGCCTCGCTGGAATAATCGACGTAGCCTATCTGCCACGCCTCCTGCCCTGCCACGTGGAAGACGGAGGCTCCCGTGCAGACATCGTCTCCCTCGAAGGCAATGTACTGAGGATCCTCCCAGGGTCCTGTCAGAGATGTGGACTTTGACATATAGAATCCAGGTGCGACGCCGTCTTTCTTGGCAATCAGGCAATACTTGTTTTCTGAGGGAAGCCAGGTGATGTCCGGATCTATAGTGGAAGCGCCCCAGTCTGCCAGAAGAACAGGCTCGGACATCTTTTTGAACGAAGCGTCTACATAGCATCCGTATATTCGGTAATATCTTGAAACGGCATTGTCCAAAAGGCTGAAATACAGGAGATAGGAGCTTTTTTGTGCATCCCAGATTAACTGAAGTCCCCTAACTGAGGTCCCCCGGGGCAGCGCAGGACCGGCGACGGCAGTTTTCCAATCCAGAAGGTCCGGGGAGGTCTTGATCTCTATTCCTCCCCTTGCGTCAGCGACAGTCATTATGAAGCCCTTTCCGTCCTTTGTCCTGAAATTATACGGAGCGCCGGCGTTGTCCATTATGGCATTCCCGCAAATCAGGGAATGGAAATGGATGGCGTCAGGCGATAGGGCATACGCCGTCCACGCACCGTTGGCGGACTGATGGGCGAAGAAATAGCCGTAGGTATCTTCGTCCGGAATCTGGAAATTCCCCTGTGCGGAGGCAAATGCGCAAATGAGTGCGAGGGCGACGGATATGGCTGTCTTTTTCATTCAGAATGGGTATTATTTGAACAGAAGAGGAGCGAAGTTGTTAAGGTAGATTCTCCAGTTTGACCAGGTGTGGCCTCCGTCGGACTCGAAGAAGATATGGTCCAGACCGTTCTTTGTAAGGGTGGCATCCAGGGTCTTTGAGCCTTCGTACAGGAAGTCAGAGGTTCCGCAGGCCAGGAAATACAGTTTGACTCCGGCCTTCTTGAGGGCCTGGATCTGCTCGTCGTTTGCGGAGCCGGCAGCCGAAAGCGGGCAGATATAGTCGAACAGCTCCGGATAGAGGGTCGATGCCGTGATGGTATGTCCGCCGCCCATAGAAAGGCCTGCAATGGCCCTGGAGGCAGGTTTGGAGACTACTCTGAACTCTTTCTCTATGAAGGGGACAATCTCTTCGCAAAGGCTTCTCACATATGCGTTGGCGTTAGCAGGGTCGCGGAAGTTGCGGCCCGACTCAGGAAGGCCCAGGGTGACGGCGGCCTGCTGGCCGGGGTTGCCGTTTGGCATCACCACTATCATAGGCACTGCCTTGCCCTGCTGGATAAGGTTGTCAAGAATCTGCGCGGTGCGTCCCATGCTGGTCCAGGCTTCCTCGTCGCCTCCGGCTCCGTGGAGCAGGTACAGCACAGGGTACTTCTGCTTTGTGTTTTTCTCATATCCGTAAGGGGTGTATACCGTAAGACGCCTGTTGATTCCCAGGATCTTGCTGTCATACCATTTGTAGCTGACGGTTCCCCTCTGGTCGGCCTCGAAATAATTGGCGGTGAGGTCTCCGGGTACCATAAGCATATTGAGATATCGGGTTCCGTCCCTCTGTACCATATAGTTCTGAGGATCGTTCACAGCTACTCCGTCCACCACGAAATTGTATGTATAGATATCCGGAGAAGGAAGGTCGATGGTCACGGACCACACGCCGTTCTCCTTTGTCATAGGGATGCCTCCCCTTTCGGAAATCCAGTTGCCGGAGAGAGTTACCACGGTGGCATAATCTGCTGCCAATCTGAATGTTACCTGTCCGTCTGCGATTTCCGGAGAAACTATTCTCTGGCGGCCGCCGTTCTGGAAATTCTGCAACTCCTGCGCAGATGAGACAAATGCGCATACCAGCAAGGCCGCAATAGCTGTAAGAATCTTTTTCATAATGCAACTTGGTTATCTTAGTCTTTGCAATTTACAAATAATATTGTCTGAAACAATGTCGTATATTTGCAATATGGAAAACAAGTTATCATACAAACTGGATATTCCCTGCTATATGTTCGACAACCGCTCGCTGCTGCGAGCCTCGTCATTTATGGACATAGCGCAGGAGCTGGCCACCCAGGGCTCGTTCCAACTGGGTTTTTCCGACAGGCAGATGGCCCCGCACAACATAGTATGGATCCTGGCCAGGATGAGCGTCAGGTTCAACACCCTTCCCCCTATGTACAGCACAGTTACGGCACAGACGTGGCACAGGGGGCTCAAAGGCCTCTGCTACATAAGGGACTACCGGCTGCTGGGAGAGAATGGAGAATCTCTGGTGAACGCGACAAGTTCCTGGATCATAATGGAAAAGACCAAGAGAACGATAGTACGGCCCAACAACCTCGAAGGCATAGTAGACAGCGCCGCCCAGAATGACGACTTTGCAATAGAGGAACCGTCAGAGCGCATCATCGTTCCCAAGGACTTCAAGATGGAGGCGGTTGCCGAGCACCGCGTCATCTATTCCGACCTGGACTGCAACGGACACACCAACAACGCAAAGTATACTGTCTGGGCAATGGACAGCCTTCCTGCAGACCTGACACTTAAACGCAACATCAAGGAAATTACCATCAACTTCAACCGCGAAGCCCTTTTCGGAGAGACCGTGACACTGTTCCACGGCCTTGACGGCGACAAGCACATTGTGGAGGGCCGCTGCGGAAATTCCCAGATATTCATCAGCAAACTGCTTTTCGACTAATCCATATGAAGTCTTTCAGGTTCTTGAGGTTGGCGGCAGCCACCCTGGTATTGGCCTTGTGCCTTGGCGGCAGCGCATCAGCCCGCAGGTGGGTGACCACCTGGGCTACCGCGCAGCAGATTGCAGAGCCGCATAACAATCCACCCATCCCCCTTGCCGGGGAAACCCTCAGGCAGATAGTCCAGGTTTCCATAGGAGGCTCGGAAGTCAGGCTCAGGTTCTCCAACCGCTTCAGCCAGGAAGACCTCGAACTGGTACACGTGGAAATAGCTGAAGCCCAGTCTGAAGGCGCCAGTCCGGACATATTTCCCAACACTTCCAAGTCTTTGACTTTCAAAGGGAAAGAATCAGTGACGATAAAGGCGGGAGAAGAAGTATTAAGCGACCCCGTCCGCTTCAGGCTCAAGGACAGGATGAACGTGGCAATAACAATTACTTACGGAAAGGCTCCGGCAAACATAATTACCGGCCATCCGGGTTCCAGGACCACCTCATATTTTCTGGGCAAGAATACCACTACAGATCACTGGTACACCATTGAGAGCATCCAGGTGAAGGCCGGAAGAAAAGCCGGAGCCATTGCGGTACTCGGCGACTCCATTACCGACGGCCGCGGCACCACCACCAACGGCCAGAACCGTTGGACAGACAACCTGTCCAAGAGGCTACTGGCCAACTGGCGCACTCGCAAGCTGAGCGTGCTCAACCTCGGTCTGGGAGGCAATTGCGTCTTCCTTGAGGGCGGGAACGGCCCCGTCGCCAGGAGCCGCTACCAGCACGACCTCCTGGATATGGAGGGCGTGAAATACATAATCCTGTTCGAAGGCGTGAACGACCTCGGCACCTGCAAGGACGGGATGGCAACGGCCGAAGAACTCATCCTGACATTCATCGATATCACCAGCAAGGCCCACGCCAGGGGCATCAAGGTCATAGGAGCCACCGTAATGCCTTTCAAGCACAACCGCTACTACAACGAGAGCCGTGAGCAAGGAAGGCAGCGTCTGAACGAATGGCTCCGCACAGGCGGAATTGTGGACGGACTGATAGACTTCGACGCCGCAATGAGCGGAAAGGAAGAGCCAGACGCCCTCAATCCGATTTATCTTTTCGAGAACGACTGGCTCCACCCCAACGCCTGGGGCTATATGGTTATGGGCGACTGTATCGACCTTAACCTCTTCTAAAGGTTCTTGGGGCTGTAGACAGCATCCCACCAGGACGGGTCGTCCTGAAGCCATTTGGCAAACCAGGCCCAGATTGTCTCCTGCCACTCAAGACGTTTCTGATAGTCCAGGATGTGGTGGTTCTGGTCTTTGACTGCCACGAAAGCAACCTCCTTGCCCAATCTCTTAAGGGCGGTGAACAGCTGTATGCTCTCAGTGAAAGGAACATTTGTGTCTACGTCTCCGTGGACCAGAAGTATCGGAGTGTTAATCTTGTCTGCGCGATACAGAGGGCTCTGGTCCACGTAAAGCTCACGGTCTGACCAAGGATAGGTGTTGGCCATGGAGACTTCGCTGTATGAATATCCCCAATAACCGACTCCCCAGTAGCTGGAGTGGCCGCTGATGCCTGCGTGTGATACAGAGCAGGCGAAGATGTCTGTCACGGTAGGAAGGTACTCTGACATAAATCCGCCATATGAGGCCCCTATGCAGCCTATCTTCTTCTCGTTAACGAAGGGATGCTCCTTGCAGAACTGTTTGGTCCCTTCTATGATGTCCTGTGCGGGGCCATCTCCTGCCGTGTTAACGTGCCTTGCAGACCATTCCTGGCCGAATCCCGTGGCTCCGCTGGGGCCTGCTACTACGTATACCACGTATCCAAGGGCAGCGTATGCGTGCTGAGGATAACGGCTCTCGAAATTGCGGCTGGTAGGGCTGCAGCCTCCGTAATAATTGACAATCATAGGATACTTCTTGGACGGGTCGAAATCCGGCGGCAGGTAGAAACGGCCGTATACTGTCTCCCCTTTGGAGTTCTTGAAGTTCCACTCCCTGCATTCTCCAAGGTCTACATCCTTGAGGATCACGGCACTGAGGTCGTCTTTCAGGACAGTTGCCTTGGACTTGGTGTCGTATGTGTAAAGCCTGTCGGAATTGGAAGCGCCCTGGCCGTAATAGGCTATTACAGAAGAATCAGTTGCCAGGGCGAAGCTGTTCACAAGGTCTTCCTTTGTCTCTATCTGGGTTATCCTGCCGTTCTTGGGGTTGAGGACGTAGAAACTTATGTAATCCCTGTTCTCTGCCGTGAAATAGATCATTCCGTCAGCTTTGCTCCAGCGGGCAGATGAGACGTTAGGATTGAAGTTCTTGGTCTGCGGAGTTATCTTGCCAGAAGCCAGGTCCAATATGTAAAGCTGCATATCTTCCATACTGGGAGTCTGGCCCTTCTTAACATTCATTCCAATACCGTCGAAGGCTTCCGGAGAGCCTTGGAGCAGCACTTGCTTACCGTCGGGAGAGAACTGGCCGCCTCCCATAAAGCCGTCCTTGTCTACCAGGACGCGGGTCTCCAGTGTTTCCAGATTAAGCAGATACAAGGTTACGACCGATGAAGGACGCTGTGTCAGGATGTCCTCGCTGACTGCCAGCAGTCCGTACTTGCCGTCCGGTGAGATGTCCATTACCCTGGCATTGTGGTAGCCGTAGGTAAGTCTCTGCATAACGCCGGTGGAGATGTCGTATTTAGAAGAATACGAACGGGTTCTCCAACCGGGCTGACGATCGTCCGGAGTGAGGATCTGATATATCTCAGGCCTCTCCTGAGGGCCTTCCTCGCTGAAGTTGTACAGGAGGAAATCCTCTGTGGGCGACATCCTGAAGTTGCCTTGAGGGAGGTCTTCCACCAGTACTTCCTCAACTCCCGTAGCAGGGTCCACTACAAGCAGCTGGGTTGTTTCTGCGAGTCTCCTTGTCTTGTAATACTTGGGGGTCACGGGCATCCAGGTGAGCCTCTCCTGAGTCTCGAAGAGTACCCTGCCGGAAGCTGTTTCCATCATCTTGGAAACGGATGAGGTCCTTCCTCCTTCCATCGTGGTGGTATAGCCCACGATCATATACTTGCCGTCGGAACTCAAGGAGACGCCTGAAAGACGGGTTCCCAGAAGCACGTCCTGGTTGGAATACAGATGCTTTCCGTCCGTACGGAAGGTGATCTTGGAGTCGTCCGGGGTCTCGATGGAGATGGACGGCGCAGACGCCTCTCCGGAGGGGGTGAAATACCTGACGCGCACCTTGTGGGTGAAGGGCTGGAGCTTGAGATTGGCCCCGCCGTCCTTTCCATCCACGTTTATCTTGTAGTCCTTCACGCCTTCCACCTTGATTGTGGCGGTGGTGTATCCGCTGTTCTGGAAGGAGAACTCGATAAGATGGATTGCATCCGTTGCTGCAGCGAGCGGCAGGTCTGAGGCGGTGTAAATGCCGGAGTCCTTGAGGGCGTCCGCCGACAGCGGCGTATCCAGGAGGCTGGCAAATTCAAAAGTCTTGGACTTGACGTTCACGCTGTCCACCATAAACGGCGTCTTCACCGGGAACGGCCCTGCATAACGGAATTCACGAACCGGGATGTTTGCCGCCAGGGCTGAAACTGCGAGGGTGGCGCAGGCGATAGTCAGAAGTATCTTTTTCATATTGGCTGTGTTTTCTGTCACTAAAGTACAAAAAAAAGAAGAAACGGCAATTCTGCCGTCCCTTCGTTCTTAAAATGAAGAGTGGGATCCTGACCGGCGTCAGAATCCGAATCCGCCTCCGCCGAACTGCTCCATCATCTTGCGCTGATCCTCTTCGTACTTCTTGAACTGATCCTCTGAAAGAACGCTCTTGAGGAAGTCGGTCTGAGCTTTCATCCTCTTCTGCATTGCCTCCATGTCGAAGCCGAAGCCTCCCTGTCCCTGGGACATCTGCTCTGTCATTTCCTTTACGTCCTTTACGAAGTACTCTGTGATTTTCTTGTACTGGGCGTCATCTACCTTGCAAACCTCCTTGATGCGGTCTGCCTGCATCTTTGCGATGTCCTCCGGATTGAACTGTCCGAAGCCCTGTGCAAAAGCGCCGGTTGTCATTACAAGGGCCATAAGACCCAACAAAAATTTTCTCATAATAAAAGTGTTAAAAAACGTTATCTGTTATTTTGACACCATTTATCCCGGTTTGTAAAAAACTGTTGCGCATTTTTTTGTATATTCGTGACTACCACATACGAAAGTACTCAAACTAAACACTTTATATTATGCGCAGATCATTGTTGGCTTTGGTCGTCCTGGCAGCGGCGCTGACCGGATGCAAGACTAAGAACCCCGTCCTGACCGTTGAAGGAGGTCAGATCCAGGGTGTAGAAACCACCGTAAAGGGGGTATATGTTTACAAGGGAGTTCCTTTTGCCGCACCACCGGTAGGTGACCTGCGCTGGAAAGAACCTCAGCCTGTGGTTCCTTGGGAAGGAGTCAAGATTGCCGACACCTTCAGCGCCGGAGCAGTCCAGGCCCCCCACGATTCTTCTAATCCCTGGACCAGCGAATTCTATATGAATGATCCTGAATTCAGCGAGGACTGCCTCTATCTGAACGTCTGGACGCCTGCACCAGGACAGACAGACAAAAAACTCCCCGTGGCAATGTGGATACACGGTGGTGGTTACACCGGAGGCTGGAGCTGGGAGCCCGAGTTTGACGGAAAATCCTGGGCAGAGAAGGGCGTGGTAATGGTTACCATCAACTACCGCCTGGGCATCTTCGGATTCCTGAATCATCCCCTTCTTGCAGCTGAGAGCCCGCACGGAGTGGCCGGAAACTATGGAATCCTGGACCAGATCGCTGCCCTCAAGTGGATATACAACAACATAGCCCAGTTCGGAGGAGATCCTGACAATATCACCATCCTGGGACAGAGCGCAGGCGCCGGCAGCGTCAAGACCCTCTGCTCCTCCCCTCTTACCGGGAATCTCATAAAGAAGGCCATCATCCAGAGCGGCGGCGGCGTCAGCGAGCCCAGGCCCGCAGGATCGATGCCTGCAAACTTCAATATGCCCGCAGCTCCTACAACGCAGGAGATTTTCGAGTGGGCAGGTTACGACACCCTGGAGAAGATGCGCGCCGCATCCACCCAGGACATCTTCACCCTTGCAGCCCGCTACAGCGAGGCTACAGGAAAACGCGGTAACATCAACTCCAGGCCCTACTCAGACGGATACGTCACCACAGAGAGCTTTGACGCGGCAGCCTTCGACGGCACTATCAAGGACATCCCTTATATGATAGGATACACCCGCGACGATATGGGCAACGGCAGCCCGCAAGCAGCCATAGACCTGTTCTGCAGCCTGCGCAACAAGGCCGGCAAGCCCGTTTATGCCTACCAGTTCGCCCGTCCGCTGCCTGACGACGCAGCCGGTTCCCACGATATGAAGGGAGCTTTCCACTCTTCGGAGCTTTGGTTCATGTTCAACTCCCTGGAGCACAGCGACAGGCCTTTCACAAAGGCTGACTGGGAACTCGCAGAGAGGATAATCACCCACTGGACCAACTTCGCCAAGACCGGAGATCCCGGCAACGGTTGGAAACCCTTCACCGCGGACGCTCCTGATTATATGGTCTTCAAGGTGAACGCAGACGAAACGAAAGATGCCTCCGCTATGGGACAGCCCGTAGCAAGAGGCAACTGATAATCGTGGGTCTACAGTAACAGTTAACGAATATCTATCTGCTTTACTGCTTCCTCTTTCTGAACATTTGTAAGTTTGGGAAGGACGATGTCCAGGACTCCGTTCTCCATCTTTGCAGAAATGCGCTCGGCGTCTACATCGTCAGGGAGCAGTAGAGTCTGCTGATACTTCTCGTAGGAGAACTCCCTCCTGAGGTATCTGCCGTGCTTTGCGCCCTCCTTGTTCTCGGTCTTCTTTTCCATCTCGATATGGAGGTTACCCTCGTGGTCTACGTGAACTTTGAAGTCTTCCTTTGCAAGTCCAGGGGCTGCCAATTCTACATTGTACTCTTTTTCGTTCTCTATTACATTGATGGCAGGAGCCGTATTGTTCGCCCTCTCCATCCAGCTGTTGTCGAAGAAATCATTGAAAATGTCCGGCATCCAGCTATTCGTTGTTCTTCTAACAGGTAACATAATACAAAACTTTTAAGTTAAACATCTTTGACTGAGAGAAAGGCAAAGGGCGGACCACTTGCAGAAAATGGACTTTTTGGCAAACAAGGGTGCCAAAAAGTCCATTTCTAAATGCCAAACTGGCTACTTTATGTTACTGAGTGAGGGCGCCGACCACGTCGTGGGCCTTGTACGGCTCCTCAAGATATGCGGCCTCTTCATCGCTGAGGACAAAGTCCAGTGCCGCTACTGCTGCGTCGAAATGGGAAATCTTGGTGGCCCCTACAATCGGTGCAGCAACGCCTTTCTTGAAAAGCCATCCCAGCGCCACGTCTGTCATTGCCGCACCGCGGTTCCTGGCGACTTCCGCCACGCGGGCGATTATCTGCATATCGTTCTCCTTTTCCCCATCGTACTTGCCCCTGAGGGTGAAATCCGTCTCGCTGCGCTTGCTGCCGGAAGTCCACTCCGTGCGGGTGAGATGGCCGCCGGCAAGGGGCGAGTACGGTATGAGGGAAACGCCGTACTGGCGCGCTACGGGGAGGAGTTCGCGCTCGTCTTCCCTATACAGCAGGTTGTAATGATTCTGCAAGGTGGAGAACTTGGCCCAGCCGTTATTCTCGGCAGCCAACTGCATGTTGTGGAACTGGTATCCATACATAGCCGAGGCTCCTATCGCCCTTACCTTGCCACTGCGAACGAGGGAATCCAGGGCTTCCATTGTCTCTTCTATAGGAGTGCCGTAATCGAAACGGTGAATCTGGTAAAGGTCCACATAATCCATTCCCAGACGCTTCAGGGATCCGTCTATCTCCCTTTTGATGGCTTCCGCGCTGAGGTGGCCTTCGTTGAAATAAACTTTTGTGGCAATCACCACGTCCTCCCTTCTTACGCCAAGGTTTCTGAGAGTATTGCCAAGATACTCTTCGCTGGTTCCGTGGGCGTATTTGTTGGCGGTGTCAAAGAAATTGACCCCAAGGTCAAGGGCGTGCCCTATGATGGCCCTGGTCTGTTCCATATCCAGGGTCCAGGGCTGGAAATCGTCAAATGGGACACCGAAGGACATACATCCCACGCAAATGCGTGAAACCTTGATTCCGGTATTCCCCAATTCTATATACTTCATCAGCAATGCAAATTAATCCGGGCAAAGATACAAAAACTGCCCGATGTACAAGAAAATAGTTATCTTTGAAAATATGAAAAGAACAATCGCATTGGCTTTTGCCATCATCCTTTGCCTGGGAACCAGCTTCAGGGCAAAGGCACAGGAGGAAGATCTGGATGCACAATATGCTGCTGAACTGATTGCAAAGGGACAGAGTGTCCCGGATTTCACCCTTAAGGACATAGACGGCAAA
This sequence comes from Bacteroidales bacterium, assembly GCA_017437825.1. Lineage (GTDB taxonomy): Bacteria > Bacteroidota > Bacteroidia > Bacteroidales > UBA932 > Cryptobacteroides. The sequence goes on along the minus strand of JAFRXC010000056.1, from coordinate 19,758 downwards.
ACCGTCAGTCTGAGTGACTTCCGTGGCAAGACCGTCCTGTTGCTGTTCTGGGCCTCCTGGTGTCCGGACTGCAGAGCCGAGATTCCCCAGATAAAGGCCATGCACACACTTGCCAATCCTGACAAAGTCGAGTTCGTATCAGTCTCCTTCGACCGTGAAATAGATACCTGGAAACAGTTCGTTCCTGAAAACAGCCTTCCGGGCGTGCAACTGTTCGACCCCCAGGGAATGAAGGAGTCTGAAATAGGGAAAGCCTACCACATAAAGTGGATACCTTCCATGTACGTGATCGATCCACAAGGCAAGGTAGTCCTTGGAACCGTAATGGCGGGAAAAGCGGCCACCACCCTTCTGGGCGTAGCTTCCGCAAGTGCGCGTCCCCTCTTCAACAACGACCTCTGCACTGACGAAAATTGCGCCGAATAAAGGATGTCAGATTTTTCTGGGTGCAAGAAGCGAGATCAAACCCGGTATAATCAATCCCGAAATGGAATATAGAACCCACCAGGCCCCTCCTAGACTTGGTATTACTGGGAATTCTGCCAGCATTTCTGCAGAAAGTCCTGTCACATTTATAGCCAGCAGGCTTACCAGCTTGAAACAAAGATAATGTAAAGCCAAGATAGTAAGGCTGTTGTCTCCGAGATACCCCATAAGATCATTCAGACGTGTCTTGTCCAAAATTTTGGAAAGCAGCATCACCAGAAAAATACCTATAGGAGCCACTATCATATAAGCAAGACTGTTCAATACCCCGGGTGTAGTCATATCCATTGGCTTTAATGCTGCACAAATCGCAAGAGCTACTATCATTAATACAATGAGCAGGGCACGGGGACGTAATCTGTCTTCCATTTTCTTAAAATGCATTCCCATAAGGAAGAAGTATCCGCCCATTGCAGCCGGAATAATCTGGCGTATCACCGGAGTACCGTCAGGAGCTATCCTCAAGAGAAGCACTATTGCACCGGCAAGGATTGTAAGTAAGAGCGGAGCCTTCCGGTATTTTCTCAATATGTATAAGGCAACATCTATCGAGACAGCCGCTATCAGAAGACTACGCAGGAACCAACATCCTCCCATAAGCCGGGTTGGTAGATCCATCTTGAGGAACATCTTCAGCGCAACAGTCATAAATGCAGGAAAGTCATATGCTGCGCCGTCCAGTTCCGGGGAATAGAGCCCCATCTTGAGGAAACTGTCGTGCAGTATCAAGAAAGCCGTTCCGTATAAGATAAAAGGGAGATATAGGCGCTTGAAACGTCTGAGTACCCTCCTGTAAAGCCCTATGGATCCGTCGTCCCCGCGTAATGTCTGTTCAGGGCGACAGAAATAGCCTGAGGCAAAAAAGAATAACGGCATATGGAACAAATAAATCAGATTGCGCAGATAAGCCGGGCAACCAGAATGCCCGATAACCATCAAGACTATGCAAATCCCTCTGGCGATTGATATTACTCTGTTTCTGCCTGCCATTTACTTCAAAGATACTGCTTTTAATCACTAAATCATAAAATATTTATATTTGTAGTAATAGCTTACAGAAATGACAAATCTTAATCCTGATTACCTGAAGGACATATTGCTGCTCAGAAAGAACGACAGCCACAAAGGGGACTACGGGCACCTCCTGCTGGTGTGCGGGAGCAACACGTACAGCGGCGCGGCCGTGCTTTCCACGGGCGCCGCGCTTAAATCAGGCTGCGGCCTGGTTACACTTCATTCCTGCTCGCGCGCGCTCCAGGCAACTGTCAGCAGATATCCTTCGGCGATGCTCTCCGAGGATCCTGCAGGACATTTCAGCATACTCCCCTCCCGGCTGGAGAAGTATTCTGCCATAGCCGTCGGTCCCGGTCTGGGGCAGGCGCCTGACACCCTGAACGCCCTGCAAGAATTGATGCGCGAAGCAAAAAGCGCAGGCATCCCGATGGTGCTGGACGCCGACGCCCTCAATCTCATCGCCGCAAATCCCGGCCTCATATCGCTCATACCTGAAGGGTCTGTGATGACGCCTCACGACGGGGAACTGCGCAGGCTTGTCAGTTGGGACGATGACAGCCAGAAAACCACCGCCGCGGCCGCTCTTTGCAGGCGAAGCGGCTGCGTTATGGTGCTCAAAGGCTGGCACAGCAAGGTTATCGCCCCTTCGGGCGAAGCCTTTGAAAACACCACCGGCAACGCCGGAATGGCCAAGGGTGGCAGCGGAGATGTCCTGACGGGGCTTGTGGGAGGCCTGCTCGCACGGGGATACAAAGCCCTTGAAGCAGCCTGTCTGGGAACCTGGATCCACGGCTTCGCAGGCGACTGCCTCAGCAAGGAATGCACCCCTGAGGCTTATAGCAGCCAGGATTTGACAGAAAATCTTTATAAAGGTTTCGTTTCCCTTTACAACGCCAGATAAGCAAATCCCCAAAAATTGGGATTGTCCTGCCTTGATTTAATGCCGAAAATTGCGTGCTTAAACGAAGGCATAGATGAAAAGACTTATTATTGTATTGCTCTATCTCGCCTTTTTTGCCGTGAATCTTCACGCGCAGAGACTCAGTGTAGGCGGATATGGCGAAGTAGCTTTCAGCCGCAATTTCTACAGCGACAACGTTTACAGGTATTCTTCCCCCTCACAATATGCAGACGACCCGTCCCACGGGCGCTTCGACGTGCCCCATGCCGTCATCTACCTGGGATATGATTTTGGTAAAGGCTGGTCAATGCAGACTGAGATAGAATTTGAGCACACCGGTACCGGATCTGCGGTAGAAAAGGAATTTACCGAGGCCGGAGAATGGGAGACCGAGATTGAGAAAGGCGGTGAAGTGGAACTTGAACAGTTCTGGCTTCAGAAATCTTTCTCAGGCGCCCTAAACCTCAGGGTGGGCCATTTTGTGGTTCCGGTGGGAGGTCTTAACAATGCTCACGAGCCCCTCAATTTCTTCACCGTTTACAGGCCTGAAGGTGAGTACACTATACTGCCTTCAACCTGGCACGACACGGGAATAAGTCTGTGGGGAAAGGCCGGAGACTGGCGATATGAGGCTCAGGTCATTGCAGGTCTGGACGGCTTCATGTTCGACAGGGACAACTTTGTCCACTATGGAGCCAAATCCCCTTACGAATACAAGGTGGCCAACAACCTTGGCTATGTATTGAGGATTGACAATTACTCAATAAAGAACCTCCGGATAGGTCTGAGCGGTTTTTATGGAAGAGCAATGCACAATTCCTACCCCAATGACATGCATAACACCCGTTATGCGGGCGTAAAGGCACGCACGGCGCTAGGCGCCCTTGATTTCGCCTACAACGGCAGGCGCCTCATCGTCAGGGGCAACGCTGACTTCGGCTACGTAGGCGAGGCCTCCACCCTGTCACAAGTCAAGAGGAACCTCTCTTCCAACAATGCTCCTTACAAGAAGATACCGGTTGCCCAGAATGCGGTTGCAGCGGGAGTGGAAGCCGGATATGACATTATGCCCTGGCTTTCGGAGAGCGTCTCAAAGGAGCAGAAACTCTATGCATTTGCCCGTTACGAATATTATGACTCATACATACCTGCTCCTGACCAGCAGGACTACACGTTCACAGACCGTCACAGGATAGCGGCCGGAATCAACTGGTATCCAATTCCAGAGATAGCAGTGAAGGCCGAATACTCCAGGCGGTTCCTCAACACTCCATATAACGACGAGCCTTCTATAAATGTAGGCATTGCCTATATGGCTTTTTTCAAACGATAATCATCAAATAATCTTAAACAATGAAAAAAATATTAACCTTTACTGCTTCTGCCCTCCTGGGAATTGTAGTCCTTGGAGGATGCCAGAAGGAACCCGCAAAAGAAGGGTTGACCGACAACCAGAAACAAATGAAAGCTGCCGTAGAGCAGTATGTCCCTAATGTGGTCTATTCTACCTACAAGGCCCTGGCAGATGAGACCCAAGGGCTCTACGAACTCCTTGCCGCAGCCTCAAAGAAGGGCGTCAACTCCCTTACAGACAACGATATCAATGCGATCTGCGCCAAATTCCTGGCAGCCAGGGTATATTGGGAGCAGTCTGAAGCATTCCTTTACGGTCCTGCAACCATCTTCGGTATCGACCCTCATATCGACACCTGGCCTCTTGACGCAGAGGCGCTTGCCATTGCACTGAGCAACACCGCTCAGATGAAGATGCTTGAAGGCGAAGACGGCATAGCATATGCCGGAGCAAAGCTCGGAGCCGAGCTCCTTGGCTTCCACGGAATTGAATTCATCCTTTTCCGCGATGGAAAGAACCGTACCGCCGCCGCCCTCAAGGCCAACGAAGACCACGAGGCTTTCGCCGGTATGACCGTGACTGGTGAGCAGGAACTCATCTATGCCACCGCCGTGGCAGGAGACCTTAGGGACAACTGCTACCGTCTGTACGCCGCCTGGAATCCTGACGCCGAGGCCAAGTATACGGACCGCATGGATGACATAGAAGCCGAGATAGAGATCAACGGCAAGATCTACGGATCTAACATGCTGGGAGCCGCTGACCTTGGCAGTTCATTCGAAACCTGGGAGGAAGCCCTCTCCACCATTCTTGTAGGAGGATGCTCCAACATCTGCGCAGAGGTCGCTGACGTAAAGATGGGCAACGCCCACACCGGAGAGGACGTAAATTACATTGAGTCCCCTTACAGCGAGAAATCATTCCAGGATTTCATTGACAATATCCTGTCGATCCAATACAGCCTGTATGGATCACTAGGTGCCGGCACCGCCGGAAGCAAATCCATTATGTCGTTGCTGGGCAACCTGGGTTACAGCGACGTGAACAAGATTGAGTCTGCACTGAAGGGAGCCCTTGACGCACTCAAAGTCTGCCAGGGCAAGGGCGCTTTCGTAAAGATATATGCAGATGCTTCAGTTCAGGACGCAATGGACGCAGTATCCGCACTTGACGACGAACTTAACAAGGCAGCCGCCTGGATCGTAAGACAATAAAATATTGGATATGAGAAGATATATTCCTCTGTTGTTTATTGCACTTATTGCGACGGGATGCCACCGCGATTACTCTCCGGAAGAAATGGGCATCAAAGAGTCTGATGCCATATATGTGGGCCAGGCTGTCGGCAATTTCTCAGCGGCAGAATGGTACCCTGGAGGAGAACTGGGAACTACGGACAATGTGGCTCCCGGCTCCTACGAAGATCCTACTCCGGCAGTTGAGAGGATGGGACTTGATGCAAGTTTCAACCGCGGAGAGGCTTTCTTCGAGCGCAATGTAACAGTTAATACCCCTCCGTTCAAGGGCCGCGGTCCCGCTGCCGTACGCAAGTCCTGCCTTGACTGCCATCCCGGCTACGGACACGGTCAGTGGCAGAGTTCCTACCGCGCTAACGGTTCATCTGCTTTCGGTAACGGATACTTGCTTGTGATATATCATCAGAATGCAGAGAATCCTAATGACGGACCTTATGTATCAGAGGTTACAGGAATGCCGCAGACAATGTCTGAAAGTCCTTTCCTACCCCCTATCGACGAGGACAAAATCCAAATCAACTGGATACGCGTCTCATCTATGGAGAGCGGCCTCCCTATGAAATTCGCAGACGGAGAGATTTACGAACTCATCTATCCTGAGCTCTTCATTCCCGAGGATGCTTTCAACACGGAGCCGACTCCCTATCAGACAGCAAGGGAAAGAGGCAACAACGTAGGATTCCGCCTGGAGAGTACCATCGGAATACCCGGAAGCGGAATCCTGGACGCCATCCCCCAGGAAGAAATCAAGAAACAATACCAGGCAGAGGCTCCTTACGTAGAGCTTAATCCTGCATTCTGGGACAAGAGCGCCAACGACTTTGCAGCCAGCGCTTACTACCATAACTGGCAGGCCAACGTCCCTGTCTACGGCCAGGAAGACATCAACTGCGGAGACGGATACGACGCCAACGGAACGTATTACAAGCGCGACGCCTATATGGGTGGGAAACTGTTGAAGAAGTTCACCTACGCGATGACCCGCGGCACGCTTCAGGACGGTGCCGGCGCCAATGCCATCTGGAACATCACCAACGTCTCACGTCCTGACAGGCCTTTCCTCTACACTACGGTTGCGTGGGCCAGGGCAATGTCCAAGAATGCAGATGTAATTGACGAAATACGCACCCAGGGAGCGTCTTCTCCCTATTTTGTTGACGTTGACGGAAACGGACAGGTAACTGACGAAGAGATATCTGAGGCCGTTCTGGCACTTCTCAGCCCTTCCACAAACCAGTTTGACAACGCCTACCACAATTTTGAGCCGGAAATGACAGCCGACGAATTTTACGATTTTATGGTATGGCACCGCGGCCTTGCAATACCCCGCGCAAGGAATTTGAACGATCCCGATGTCCAAAAAGGCAAGGAAGTGTTCACCAAACTTGGCTGCGCCACCTGTCACAGGCCGTCCTGGACCACGGGTGACGACAATTACTGGTCTCCTGCAATGAACGGCACCAAGCCTCTCCCACGTTACGCCAACCAGACCATATGGCCTTATACCGACTTGATCCAGCACCGCCTGTGGATGGCGAACGACATACACGGCACCTGGTGCCGCACTACGCCACTCTGGGGTCGTGGCCTGTCCACGACAAATACTGGAAGGGGTGACCGCCTGCACGACTGCCGCGCAAGGAACACCCTGGAGGCGATTATGTGGCACGCCTACAGCAAGAAGAGCGATGCATACGACTCTGCCGAGAAATTCTATAATCTTTCAAAGGAAGAACGTGACGCAGTTGTAAAATTCATCGACTCCATTTAAATTTGTCATATGCGTAAGATATTGAAGATAACCGGATTCGGTTCTTTGGCTGCAGTCATCGTGATGATGATGGCAGCCACTTTCATCGAGAAAGGCCAAGGCTCCCCCGCCGCTCTCAAGGCAATTTACCATAATCCTGTCTTTATGGTTTTATGGGCAGTCGCAGCAGCAAGCAGCCTGTGGTACTTGATCTCTGAAGGTGTCAGGAAAAGGTTTTTCACCCTTATACTTCACATATCTTTCGCAGTAATACTGCTGGGCGCCCTTATCACCCACATATGGGGAAAGGACGGCCAGGTACGCCTTGATCCAGGCGTAGTCACCACTCAATGGGTCCTGGAGGACGGTTCCGTCAGGGAACTGCCCTCCCCTATGACCCTGCAGGAATTTGAAATAGTACGTTACCCGGGCTCGATGGCCCCTTCCGATTTCAAGAGCACCATCAACGTAGGTTCAGGAACTGATTCTTACGAACTGGTAATCTCCATGAACAACATAGGCAAGATAGGCGGCCACCGGTTCTATCAGGCAGACTATGATGGGGATTCCTCTATACTGATGGTCGTCCGTGACCCTTGGGGCGTAGGCGTTACATACCTGGGATATATCCTGTTGCTCCTGGGTATGCTGGGATTCTTCTTCCAAAAAGAAAGCGAGTTCAGAAAAGCCCTCGGACGGCTTTCAAAGGCAGCTGCCGCCATTGCTTTGTTCCTCGTCCTCAGCCCTGAAGCGCTGGCTGCTGACAGGCTTCCCAAAGAAGTCAGCAAGGCAATCTCCAACCTGTATGTCTATTCCAATGACAGGGTCTGCCCTCTGGATGGATTTACAGATGAATTCAACTCCCTAAAACTGTTCCCTGTGCAGCTGCAGGACGGAACTGTCAAATGGTATTCAGCCACCGACACCCGGCCGCAGGAAGCTGAAGCCGACCCTGGCCACAGTGAGTTCATCCGCAATTCATTAAACCTGGTAATGGAGTATGTCCAGGAGGGTGAATGGGAGAATGTGGTTCTTCTTCTGGGAAAGATTCGCGAATACCAGGTCAAGACCGCTGCCGGATTCATCCCTTCTGCTGCCAAGACAAAAGCAGAGAAGCTGTACAACCATATAGCAGTGCCCAAGATGCCGTTCATGGCCTCGCTGGCACTGGGACTTGTACTGTTTGTGCTGATGGGGATACTGCTTTCCAGAGATAAGCGGTTCTCAGAGCGCAACATACTTGTATTCAGAGTATTGGCCGGGCTTTTACTCTTTTACCTGACTCTGGTTCTGGGACTGCGTTGGTATGTGTCAGGACACGCGCCGTTCGCCGGCACCTACTGCGTAATGATGCTTATGGCATTGCTGTCCTCCCTGGCTATGGTCCTGCTTGGAAAGCGCTTCCATATGATATTCCCTCTAGGCTTTCTGCTGGCAGGATTCACTATGCTGATGGCCTCCCGCTCAGGAGCCAACCCGGCGATAACCCATCTGATGCCCGTGCTTCAGTCCCCTCTTATGTCCATCCACGTCATTTCCATGATGATGTCCTATACCCTCTTCGGGCTGATCACCCTGAATGGCATAATGGGTCTTTGCCTGCCTAAGAAAGAGGCTTCCGAGAGCCTGCGGGACTTAAGTCTTGTAATATTATATCCTGCTGTGTTCACCATCGCATTCGGAACCTTCATCGGCGCGGTATGGGCAAACATTTCCTGGGGCAGTTATTGGGCGTGGGATCCCAAGGAAACCTGGGCCTTGATCACCCTTCTGGTATACCTGATTCCTTTGCACGGGCAGTCAGTCAAGGCTTTCCGCAATCCCCGGTTCTTCCACATTTACGCAATACTTGCCTTCCTGTGTGTCCTCATAACATACTTCGGGGTCAATCTGGTCCTTGGAGGAATGCACTCTTATTCTTAGATTATTGGTATCTTTGGGGGTAAACCTTTACCAAATGAAAAGAATAACTATGATACTCGCTGCAGCCGCACTCCTGGCTGCTTGCAGCGGACAACAATCTGACATTCAGATTCTGGAAGATTTTTACAAGGGCGTACTCGGGCAGGCTGAAATGTCGGATAACCTGCTCAAACAGAGCCTTTCTGAAGATATCCTCTCGTCAATATGGGAGGCGGATTATGCGGACACTTATTCTTTCTGGAAGTTCCGTACGGAGTTCCAGGACGGCCCCTCCAGGGACTCAGAACTGGAGAGCATAGAACCTATGGGAGATGGGTGGTACAGAGTCTCTTACAGTGACCTGGGCATCCCCGCCGTAACCTGCGTAAAAATGGAAAAGGGAAAGATTACTGATTACAAACCCGCCAGCGTGCCATATCAGGTTGCATGCAATTATTTCAAGCGCAACGACGTCGTGGATGACAGCATTCCTTCTAAGATTACATCACAGGAAGAACTGCTCAAATACTTCGGAATGGCCGCAGTGATGGGAACCAACGGGCAGCCTACTCCCATAGACTTTGACAATCAGTTCGTCATTACTGTAGTTCGTCCTGTTACCGATATAGTGACGGAACTATACCCTCAGTCCCTGATACAAGAAAAGAGCGAATTGACTTTCACTTACCTTGAGGACTTGGGCGAGAAGACGACCTTCTCAATGCAACCCATCCTCCTGATAATAGTCAACCGCTCTGATCTGCACGAAGCCAATCTGCCTGTACGCGTTGTCAGGCAGGATTAAAGGTTACTCCTGTGCAGTTTCTTTCGGCTTCTCGCTCTTAGGAGCGCGATGGAAATAGTAAGTATTACGATTTGAAGCGCCCGAATTACCGATGGTGATAGATGACTCCGGCTGACGGAAGATCATCTGGTCTCCTTTCAGTTCTACATCATATATACCAAGGAGTACGATTGCCTTTCCGTCGTCGCCCTTATCGAGTCCTTTCTTGAATTCAATTCTCTTGGTTGATTCATCATATGAAAAAGCCTCTGTATCCGGGAATTCCAGATTATACCAAAGAGTAGCGATGTGAGACGGATCAAGATTCAGACGGCAATAGTCTTTGCTGAAATCAATGGTGGAAGTGTTCTGATGAGTTGTTCCGGCTATGGTTACAGAAGCATCTACCTCCAACTTATCAACTACCCAGAAGCCATAGATGGTGCCTGAGAAATCTTTCTCAGGATCCAATGATTCGCAGGAATTGAATGCGAATGCAGCAAATACTGCGATCAGAATTGTACTGAAAAACCTTTTCATATTAGTTTAACAATAATAATAGTTTCTTTTTAATAAGGCTACAATAAGCGTGCAAAACAGGATTCTATAATAATTTGATTGCGTTTATATTCCTGCCGCACTGGGAGCCTTCCCGCCTTGCAGAGAAGAAAGACAGGTATGTAAAAGTATCTATATTAAACACTTGAATGTTTTCTGCCAGGACTCCCGCCTGCTCCAGCAACCAGCGGTTTGACTTGAACAAGTCAATGTGATGACCTCCCGACATAGGACTGCCGTCGCCAAGACCACGGAATGACCATATGTCATCCATAGGAAATCCGGCTTCCTTGAATTTCTCCGCCACTTCCAGACCAACCTGAAAGCTGTCAGGACCTATTGCGGGGCCTATCACTGCCTTAATGCTGTCTGCGGCGACTCCGAATTTCACGGCCATCACTTCCAGCGCTTTCTGGGATATGCGCAGCACTGTTCCCTTCCATCCGGCGTGTACGGCAGCTACTACCCTCCTTATAGGATCGTATAGAAGAACGGGAACACAGTCTGCCGTACGGACGCCTATGGCTACTCCGGGAAGGTTTGTCAGGAAGGCATCGTACCCCTCCAGGTCCTCTCGTGTCAGGTCCGGCCGGTCTATGACCGCCACCTTGCACTCGTGTACCTGATGACCCTGGATTACAGGATAAGGCAGTTGGGAATCCCTGTAAGTAGTGAAGGCCTCCGCACCGGCTCCAAGATCATATTTTAGAACGGATTCTGACATTTTTTGTTTACCCTTCGTTCAGTAAATTTAGTGAAAAAAAACAGATTATGGTTATATTTGTATTATACGAAAAACACAAACCATATGACACTCGAACAGCAAGTCCAGGAAGACATAAAGCAGGCTATGAAGGCCAAGGACACCGTGGCCATGAATGCCACACGCGCCATCAAAGGCCAGATACTCCTTTTCAAGACCAGTGAGGGAGGATCCAAGGAAGTTACTGACGGAGACATCCTCAACATGATTCGCAAACTGGTGAAACAGCGCAAGGAAGCAGCCGAGCAGTACACCGCTGCAGGCCGCCAGGAACTGGCAGACAATGAACTGGCAGAGGCTGCGGTTCTGGAAAAGTACCTTCCCAAACAGCTTTCTGCAGAAGAGGTAAAAGCCAAAGTGCAGGAGATAATAGCTCAGGTGGGCGCCACTTCCATAAAAGATATGGGAAAGGTGATGGGCGTGGCTAACAAAGCCCTGGCGGGTCTGTCAGACGGACGTACCATATCCACCGTAGTCAAGGAACTTCTCGGTTAATATAGAACCTTCATTCTGTGAAAAATTTCAGTTTCATCCGGCCCAATAGAAGCAAGACATTCTCGGACGCATTGACGTCCTTGTTCTCCAATATGAAGGCCTTCCTTGAAAAGGAAGCCGCCAAGGGCAGGAGTGCCGTGCTGGTACGATTCTTCCTCAGCGACGCCCAGAACCAGGCGGAGGCCCTGAAGGCGGCCATTGGCCGCTGTCATTGGCCGGAGCCTGAAGGCGGCGAGGGCCAGGCTCCGGCAATCTCCATAGTGGAGCAGCCTCCGCTGGACCGAAGCCGCATAACCGCGCTGATACAAACCTCATCGGATAAGCCGTCGTGGCTGTTCCACAGCCTCCGCCTTTCCGAGGACGAGGCGCAAGGCCTTGATTCCTACGCCCAGGCGAGGCTTCTGTTCGACAAATATCTGGATATAATCCGCCCTATGGGGCTGGAGCTTAAAACGCACTGCGCCCGTACCTGGATTTACGTGCGGGACATTGATTCCAACTACGCAGGTGTAGTCAAGGCCCGCAACGACGTATTCGCTCTGGAAGGCCTCAGCCACGACACCCATTACATAGCATCTACCGGCATAGGCGGCGCTACCGAATGCCGAAATGCGGTGGTAGCGATGGATTTCCTGACATATCCGCAACTGAAAGAGCAGGACAAGACCTATCTGAAAGCCCTTTCACACTTGAGCCCCACCCACGATTACGGCGTTGCCTTCGAACGGGGAGTCCGGCTCGGCGACGGGCATATCTACATAAGCGGAACGGCCAGCATAGACAAATTCGGCCAGGTGCTTTATCCAGGAGACATAACCGCCCAGACGGACCGTCTGCTGGAAAACATAGGGCAGTTGCTGTCAGAAGGTGTATCCTCCCTGGAGAGAGTGCCGTACTTCATCATCTACCTCAGGGACATCTCGGAATATGAGACAGTGGACGCATATATGCAGAAACGCTTCCCAGCAGTTCCGCGCGTCCTGTTGGAAGCGCGCGTATGCCGCCCGGCCTGGCTCATTGAGATGGAGTGCGAAACTGAATAAACCTATCCTACATCCACAGGATCGCCCAGAAAATGGGGCTGCTTGCCGGTAATCAGGTCTATATATACCTTGCAGCGGGCAAAACACTCTCGTATATACGTCATCAGGCCGTAATTGAAGCCTACATCCTCGGCATTGTATCCAAAGGCCTCTATCCCCTTCTTTCCGGCTATAAAGACGGCTCTTTCGTTATGGAATTTCTGGCTGACGACTATGAAATTGGGCTGACGGAACACTTCGTGCGCCCTCACCACGGAATCGAATGTCCTGAAACCGGCATAATCCAGGAAAATGACTTCGTCCGGGATTCCCCTTTCCACCAATGAGCGGCGCATCGCTTCAGGCTCGTTGTAGTTTGTATGGCGGTTGTCACCGCTGACTATTATCCTGTCTACTTTATTTGCTTCGAAAAGTTCTACGCAAGCGTTTATCCTGGCCAAATAGAACCTGTTGGGCCCTCCGTTCCTGCCCCTGGGTGAGGTTCCGAGCACCAGGGCCGCCCGTCTGTACGGGATCTCATCCACGCTGTCGTACAGCTTGGATTTGGCATACCGGCTGATACTGACGTTGCAGAAGATGATGAACCCCAGCACCAGCAGGCACAGCAAGAATAAACACCGCAAGAACTTCCTCATTGTTCAGACAGTCTATTTTATGGGTTTCCCCATTTCGGCAGCTTCCGCGTCAGACGAATCCAGTTTGAAGAGCATGAAATTATCGTTCTCCTTGGTGCAGGGAGTCCATTCGCCTCCATCGGGACCGTTTGGATCGCTGTACTTTGCAAAATTGGTCCAGGCGGTAATCATCTTTTCGGAGAGGTCCCAGTCTCCCTGAGTCCAGGGACGCCAGCAGTGCTGGAGGGACTTGAACACGAACCACAGGTCAGATGAGTGGAAGGCGCCCTTCAGTCTGTCCTCCGGGTGGCTGCCGTCGTCAGGAAGAGGGCGGGCGAATTCATAGGCCCAAGCCTTGGCTCCCCTCTCCTGCCTGTTTGCGCAGAACGCGGCGATGCCTGCTGACATATCGGCCATATCGTTCATAGTGTAGCCTATCATATAGGGAACGTCAGCGAGAGAGCCGTCAGCAGCGGCATCGTCAAACACTTCCAGTGAAACGTGGCCGTCGATTATCGGGGTGATGGTTATGCCGGGGTTCCCTGTGGCCTGGGTATAGAGGGTGCTGGCCGCGTGGATGGTTTCAGTGGCGGCAGAACGCAGTTGCTGCAGGGTTTTGAGGCCGGCCCAGTCCATAACGGCCTTGGCTTCTGCCTCAGCCTCGGCAAGAGTCTGGCCGCCGAACATCATCTTTATCATTGAAGGAGGTACTGCAGGACCTGCCGCCAGCGTGAACTGCTGATCCTTTACCACGTTGAGTCCATTGGCACTCATAATGACTGCCTTATGGAAATACGGCTTGGCAAGAGGAGATGCGCAGAGCGTCCTGACGCTTCCGCCGCCAGCGCTCTGGCCGAATATCATCACATTGTCAGGATCTCCTCCGAACTGGGCTATGTTCTTCTTTACCCATTTCAGGGACTCAATCTGGTCAAGGATGCCGTAGTTTCCTGACACTCCGTACGGGCTCTCTGCCGAAAGCTCAGGATGAGCCATGAATCCGAATATGCCCAGACGATAGTTTATGGATACAAGGACAACGTCCCTGGCCGCCCACTCCTGCGCGTCGAACTCGGGCTCCGAGCCCCAGCCTTCACGGTAACCTCCTCCGTGAATCCAGACTGCGACCGGAGCTTTCCTGTCAGTCTGTCCCGGATACTTGGTCCAAACGTTCAGATAGAGACAGTCCTCGCTGCACTGCTTCTCTTCTCCATATCCCCATTCAGTGAAATAGTTGCCGGGGTAATGCACTGCCTGATAACTGGGATGGCCGAATTCGTCAGCCTTGAGAACTCCTTGCCAGGGTTTTACAGGCTGGGGTTCTTTCCATCGCAAGTCTCCAATAGGCGGCGCTGCGTACGGGATTCCCCTGTACACGTAAACACCTTCCAAGTCGGCTGCTACGCCCTGGACCTGTCCTCCTTCTATGGTGAGGACGGGGCTGAGATTGCTGACTGTCTTATTGCACGAAGCAAATGTCATTGCCAAGAATGCGGCAACTACGATTCTGATGTATGTTTTCATATTATTCATTTTATTCAACGGGGGTAAGTTTCAAGACGCAGATGGAATTTTCAGGAATCAGCACCTGGAACGACTTCCGTACAGTGCCGAGATTCTTGGTATGAGGAACTACCGCCTCGGTGTATTTGACCTGGCGGCCGAACCTTGCAGCCATGTTGCGAAGAGCGGGACGCTCCCCGGGATTCATAGCCGGCATTACAGGAGCCGCATATTCCGGATTGCTGGAATAATAGTCATTATCTCCCTGGTTGATCACAGAAGGGTCGTGAGAAGAAATAAACTCAAGCGTAGCGGAATACTTTGTATTGGAGCCGGTATTGACTGTGAAAGTCTTGTTCACGCACTCGGAGTTGACCATCTTCACAATCAGCTTTCCGGTCTGCGTGTCAACTGTAGAAGAAGTATAGACGGTATTGTCAACTTTGTTACCGTTCATTACAGAAGACATTTCAAAGGTGCGGTTTCCGCTCTCCTGGAACAAGTACTGGTAATAGTAGTTGCAAGACCTCCACATTCCCCGGTTATCGAACCAGATGAAGTTGGAATTCCACTTGTTGATACCCTTCTTGCAGAAAAGAGGAGCATAGGTAGCCATCACAACCATATCAGAATTGCGCTCAAGGCTTGTCCAATAGGCAGCCTCGGCAAGAGCTGAAGAGAATGCGTTGTTTGAATTGGCGTTGGCATACTCACCGATGAATACGCGGGTAGGCTTCTTCCTGTCATAGGTATGGCCTTCGGAGTCGCGGACCTTGCCCGGGTTATACCTGTCTGTGTTGGCATAGAACCAATCGTCATCTTTATAATAATGTTCATCTACGATGGTGTCGGCATATTTGGCATCTATTTCAATCATATTCGCGTTGAACTGCCTTCCGGCCTCACCGGCGCCGGCGGTAGAAATGATGGTAATCTCAGGATGCTGTTCTTTGATGGCTTTGTACATTATGTCGAAGCGCTCCCAGAACTGTTCTCCGCCGTTTTCGTTTCCGATGCCCACATATTTGAGGTTGAAAGGTTCGGGGTGTCCCATCTTTGCGCGCAAGGCACCCCACTCCGTATCGATACCTCCGTTGCAGAACTCTATGAAGTCTATAGGATCCTTGACGAATATGCTGTAGAAGCGGTCGCGGTCCTCCTGTGTCTCCAGAGGAGCCTTGTACCTCTGGCCACCGAACTGGCAGGTGACACCGTTATTGAAGATAGGCAGGGCCTCAGCTCCTAATGACTCCGCCAGGAGCATATACTCGTAGAATCCGACATACTGCGACGCCAGGTGTCCCCAGTGATTGCGATAAGGGATGCGTTCTTCGCGTGGACCGATAGAGTTCTTCCAGAATACCTGGCTGAAATATACGGCGCCTTCAGAAGCGCAGCCTCCCGGGAAACGCATAAACTTGGGATGAAGGTCGGCCAGAGCCTGTACCAGATCCTTTCGGAACGGGCCGTACTTTCCGTCCATCCAGAGCTGTGAAGCCTCAGGCAGAAGGGTTACGAAGTCCAGCCAGAAAGTGCCGGGAGCGTCGGCGACTATTGCCAGGCGGCAGTCAACGCTGCGCTCTGCTTTCAACGATGCGACAAATCTGGTCCAGCCGTTGGCCAGTCCGTTGATTTTGAGCACATTGGAGTTGCAGTTACCCTGGGCGTCCTCAAGATATACGGAGATGCTACCCATATAATTGTCTCCCTGAAGATACAGAGAAAGGTCATAGCTGACATCCCTCACGGCGGGGATGGACGGGACCTGAGTGTTCACGGCGTAGTTTGCGCCACGCTCCTTGGTGTATTTGTCTATACCGTAACCATTGGCGGCTATACCGAAGCCTTCACCCGGGTTTTCGATATCAAAGCGTACGGAGAACTGCCTGTAGCGCAGGTTGTCGTCATATTCGTCATTCGGATCCCAATCGTAATAGGGTTTGATGTCCGGCACGAGGGGCTTGTCTTCCACGACGCGGGCGGCACCTACCGCCCCATCTTTACGGATGACAGTCCAGGAATAGAATGTCGTATCAGAATAAGAGAATTCAGAAGGATTGCTCTCCGGGAAATCATAGGCCTGGAAAGAATAATTCTGGATTAGCTGGGCGCATATGCCTCCGTCAAGGGACTGGTTGAGATCCTCGAAGAAGATTCCGGAAAGTGTAGGGCTCACCTTGACTCCCAGCTTCCGGGGCCTTAGAGTAAGGGTGCGCTTTTCAGGTTTTGTGAATCCCTGAAGTTCCAGCATCTTGTCGGCCATCCTATATCCCATCAGACGCATTCCTTCCGTATTGAAATGGAACTGGTCTCCCGTGCTCTGGCATCCCAGCGAAGAGATCACGTATCCGTTGGGCATAGTCTCGGGCAGGTGGGACAGCACCACGTCATTGAAAGCGGCGCAGATACCCCCCTCTTCGGCCTGCTTCAACTCTCCCGCCAGAATTGGAATGTCGGCCGGATTCAGGCCCAGGTCGTGGCAGAGGTCGTCGTGAATCTTCTTGAGACGGCCGCACCAGAGGCTGTCATCCGGGTTGGATTCGCCCTGATGCACCAGCATTCCTTTGATCACACCGGATTTCTGGGCAATCTTTGCAACTTCTACAATCCTCTGATAAGGACTCATATCATAGGCCTTGGCCATATCGATGAGCCAGCTTCGGCCAGGGTCGGCAGCCTCCATAGCCAAATACTCCTCACAGGCATCCTTGTCCCATAGCTCGAGCTTTGCACCTGCGACTGAAACGTTGATTACGCCCACCCTGTACTGGGAAGGAAGTTTCTCGATCATCTTTCTGCCGAAGAAATCAACGGGACCCATATTATTGCCCTCGCGGCAGATAGGCGGAACGGCCGTATACCAGTTACCTTTGGTACGGCCCAGGGACGGCATATCAACGGCTGCCATAAAGCTGAATCTGGGGTCGTTGAATCCCAGGTCCTGTTCTGCCGGGCGCGCTCCGGCTTCCATATTGGACTGTCCGAAACAGAGATAGATGAAGAAATTCGGATCAGGTTTCTGCGCAAATGACTGCACGCTCAGCACAAGGGCAGCCAACGCAACAATGATTCTCTTATACATATTCTGTCAAAAAATATTATCCCATTACAACATCCAGGACCATCATCAGGGCAAAACCGAGAGCGAATCCTATGGTTCCAAGGTTGGAGTGTTTTCCCTCAGCAGTTTCCGGAACCAGTTCTTCTATCACCACATAGAGCATCGCCCCAGCCGCGAATGCCAGCAAATACGGCATAAGCGGCGTCACTACCGATGCCAGCAACAGCATCAGAGCTCCGCCGATAGGCTCCACGATACCGCTCAAGGCGCCAATGCCGAAGGCCTTCAATCGGCTGTTCCCCGCCGCGCGCAGCGGCATCGAGATGATGGCTCCCTCCGGAATGTTCTGGATGGCGATTCCCAGCGACAGGGCAAGCGCCCCGGCTATGCTGAAGCCGGAAGTCATTGCGCCTGCTATGGCCACTCCCACTGCCATACCTTCGGGGAAGTTATGGATGGTGACTGCCAGCGCCAGCTTTGCCGTACGGGACAACCCGCTTTTAGGGCCTTCGACTTCTCCGTCTGCGTGGATATGCGGCGTCACATAGTCTATGAGCAGCAAGAAGGCGAAACCGCCCAGCAGACCCACGACGGCAGGCCACACCTTGCCCCCGCCCATCTCCATCGATGGAATAAGCAGGGACCACACTGAAGCGGCCACCATTACGCCTGAGGCAAAGCCCAGGAGGGTTTTCTGCAGCCATTGCGGTATATCCTTCTTCATGAAGAAGACAAAGGCGGATCCCAACGCCGTACCGGCAAAGGGAATCAGAAGGGCTGCTATGATGGCTTCCATATTCATATCTATACAAAGTTACTGTTTTTAAAAGAACTCTCAAATCATAACTATTTGTATTAATTTTTATATTTGTCAAAACTGACATCCCAATGAATATCAAACGCCTTCACTCTCTCTTTATGATTCAAGACCGTTTCGAGCCAACAGTCACTCCGGAAGAAATGGAGAAGGCCATACAGGATCTCTTGTAAGAAATCAATAATAACACTAAGATGAAAAACAATAAATTCTCGCGAAGGACTTTCGTAAAAGCTTCCTCAGCCACCTTGGCCGCAATGTCGCTGCCTATGTTCCTGACCGGATGCTCAAACACCTCGACTGAAGCGCCGGCGGCGGCTCCTGCTCCGGGTAACGCACCTCCCCAGGGCCGTCCCAGGCCAGCAGAAGCCTCCATCGCCAATCCCTGGGAAGCCGGCAGCGCCGACTCTTTCACCAGGTATTACTTTGACACCCTGATGGTGGAAACCAGGTATATGGACGCCGACCTTCCCTCCACCAAGATGAACCTTTTCGGGGAGACCTTCGACACGCCCATTATGACAGCTGCCCTCTCCCACCAGAACAACCAGGAGGTAAAAGGAATGGTCGTATACGCCCAGGCAGCTGCTGCCTGCAACGCCGTACACTGGATGGGAATGGGAGAAGACCAGGAACTGGAGGAAATCGTGGCCACCGGAGCCAAGACAATAAAGGTCATCAAGCCTCACGAGAGCAATGACGAAGTGTTCCGCAGAATCCGCCACGCAGAAAGTGTAGGATGCTTTGCCGTAGGTATGGACATCGACCATCCTTTCAACGGGAGGGGCGGCTACGACAGAGTGTACGGCCTTCCCATGAAGCCCAAGTCCACGGCCGAGATGAAGTCCTTCGTCAAAGCCACTAAACTGCCCTTCATAGTCAAGGGCGTCCTAAGCGTGCACGACGCCCGCAGATGTATGGAAGCCGGCGTCGCCGGTATCGTCCTGTCTCATCACGGCGGCCGCGTGAGATATTCCATCCCGCCACTGATGGCCCTCGAGCAGATAGCAGACGTGGTCAAGGGGAAGATGAAGATTTTCATCGACTGCGGCATAGTAAGCGGTATGGACGCATACAAATGCCTTGCATTGGGCGCAGACGCCGTTTCTGTCGGCCGTCATTTGATGCCTCTCCTCAAAGAAGGGGTGGAGCCTGTAGCTAACAGGATGAAGGCAATGACCGCAGAACTGGCCGGAGTAATGTCCGCAACAGGCGTGAAATCGCTCAAGGAAATGGATCCGACCGTAATACACAAAACGATATTCTGACAAGTGCAATACAGGAAAGACAAGCACGGGGACGAGCTCTCCATCCTGGGTTACGGATGTATGCGCTTCAGCCGAAAAGGCGGCGCAATAGATCTGGAAAAGACAGAGCAGGAGCTTCTGGCTGCGTATGAAGCCGGAGTCAATTACTTTGACACGGCATACATATACCCCGGCAGCGAGGCGGCGCTG
>JAFRXC010000055.1 GCA_017437825.1 Bacteroidales bacterium | reverse complement strand
TGTCTCATCCCTTTTGACGAGGCCCAGGTCATAATAATCTACCTTTAGGTCTACGAACGGGAGAATGAGCTGTTCCTTGATCATTTTCCAGAGAATCCTGGTCATCTCGTCGCCGTCCATCTCCACCAGAGGGGTGGTCATTTTAATCTTTGTCATAGCCTTCTACTTAACTGAAAACAAAGATAAAAAATAATATGTATCTTTGCCACCCCAAGGTGAGTTGTCCGAGTGGTTGAAGGAGCCTGCCTCGAAAACAGGTGTACGGCAACGTACCGGGGGTTCGAATCCCTCACTCACCGCGCAATGCAAAGCAAAAAGCAAATGCCACACAACTGTGTGGCGTTTTGCATTTTCACAAGCCGTAAAAGCTTGCTTTTTGCTTTGCTCGCGGTGACCGAGGGAAGAGGCGCAGCTCTGCTGCGGCTAATCCCTCGTGAGGGATATTCCTTTCCCACCCTGCAGCTGACCCCTCCTTTCCTCCTACCGCTCCCCATTCCGTTCACCAGAAGGCCGTTTTTTGAACCAAGCCCCATCTCTAAGCTATTTGGTTCACCAGAGCCCCCTTTCCTGAACCAAATCCCCCGCTGGGAGTAATTCCTGTATCCAGGAAATACAAAGAATCCGTATCTTTACCGGCGAAATGAAACGGCCGATTCTCATTCTTACACTCCTTACACTTCTACTTCCTTGCAAGGCACAGGAATTTGGAGTATATCACCCTATGTACTTCATAGGAGGTATACCCCTCCAGGGGCCCGTAGATAAAACCACTGCAGACCTCAAGTTCCAGTTTGGGACCAGCATACCCCTTTGGAAAAACATAGGCGGCAAGGAAGGACTTGACATGAGTTTCACATACAATCAAATATCCGTATGGGACTTCTTTGACGAATCCTCCCCATTCAAAGATAATACTTACGTACCCGGATGGTACCTGAACATCCCCCTTGAGAGGGACAGGCTCCTGGTAGGTATCGAGCACCGTTCAAACGGACGCCCTATGAGGGGCAGCGACAACGATACTTTCAGCCGTTCCGTGAACTATGCTTTTGCAGAATACGGGGCCTATCTGCCCAACGGACTGGTGTTCAAGGCTTCGCTCAGAGGGGGAATAGGCTGGTATGACGAAGAACTCACTCAGGAAGTCTTCTGGCGTTTTCTGGGATACGGGGACTTGACTGCAGGCTATCGTAACGATAAGTGGGAACTCAGTGTGAAAGCGACGCCGACATTCGGGCCTTTCTATCTCAATCTTGAGGCAAATGCTGCATACAATATTGGTTTCTGCTCCCTGTTCGCCCAGTTCAACCGGGGATATGGAGAGGCCCTGTGCGACTGGGTGAGAGGCTATCGCCCTGTCCCCTACATTCGTTTCGGCATCCTTTTCGGCCATATTCTGTAATTCTTTCAGGCCCTTACCTTAAAACTGCTGCCTTCCACCTCCGGCTCCCCATTCCGTTCACCAGAAGGCCGTTTCCTGAACCAAATCCCCCCCTCCGGGACGCGGACAAGGCCGTCAGGCGCGAGGCTTGTGGATGACGCGTAGTATCAATGAGATGATATATACGATAATGCCGTAAATAATAGGGATGATAGCTACTTTGACCCCGCCCCATATAAAATTGGGAGCGACATCTGAGTTCCCAGCCAAGAAGTCAGCCATTTGGAAAAAGCCAGCCAAGGTCCATATGGCTCCAAAAACAAGAGCTGCCAGCCCAATTTCCTTCACCCATGCCGGAGCCTTCCAGGCAGCAAAGAAAAGAGCGATCAGCAACAGAGTTATGACGGCCATTCCAAAAGAACCGGCCAATGACAGAATCAAGCATAGCATCTTTATCATTCTGGGTGTAATGGCCCTTGCGCTGTTCCTGCTGATTTTGACACATATGCTGTTCTCATATATCAAGAACGAACCCGCCTACTATTTCCCGCAGGATATCGCACCTATCATGGCTAACCCGGTCTTCCTGGCCATAATCCTCACCACCCTCGCCTACGGCGAGTTCCGGCTGGAAAAATGGCTTGGCAAAACTAAGAAAACCCACCCTGTCTCCTTTACTTCAGACTACAGGAAAGTCTCACTTAATGCAGAAGACATCCTATACATCGAGTCCCGCGACTCGGAGGTCTGGATCCATACACGCGACGGCAAAGCCTACAGGAACAAGACTGGAATCAGCCAGTGGGAGAACCTCCTGGGCCCGGATTTTATCAGAATCCACAGGGCTTTCCTGGTAAACGGGAACGAAGCAGCCTTCATCTCCCCGGAGACAGTCTTGATAGCGGGCGTCGAGCTACCAATTTCCCGCAAATACAGAAGCTCCGTCCTGCTCTAGTCTCTGGCTTTGGTAAAACGATTTATTAAAATATTTTTTAAATTTTTTATTGTTTTTCCGTTTTCTAATCCTAAATTAGCACAAGAAAACAACACAAAATGATTACTGACGTCCATATTTTTGGTATTCTCAATCAGCAGAATAATAACGTTAAATCCTGTCTTGCCGGCCGGATAGGGTAGTCTTTTGTCAGATATATAAGAAGACCGGTTCTAAAAAAGAGCCGGTCTTCTTTTTTTGTGCCTTTCCCAAAAGGTTTTGTAAAACTTAAAAACAGATTCATTATGAAAAGGATTGAAGCCATCATCCGCAGGACAAGGTTCGAGGATGTGAAGGAGGCCCTGCTCCAGTCAGACATCAACTGGTTTGAGTATCACAGCGTACACGGCAT
Organism: Bacteroidales bacterium; assembly: GCA_017437825.1. Lineage (GTDB taxonomy): Bacteria > Bacteroidota > Bacteroidia > Bacteroidales > UBA932 > Cryptobacteroides. The sequence continues at coordinate 60,690 of JAFRXC010000055.1, read as the reverse complement.
CGGCCAGAGCCGGCAGGAAAGGATCTACCGCGGCGTCCAGTACTCCACCGATGTCATAGAGCGCATTGCCTTGACTATCATATGCCGTGACATCTTTGTGGAGCCTACAATCGAAGTCCTCCTGCGCGAGGCCCATACGGGCGAGGTCGGAGACGGGCGAATCTTTGTGAGCGACGTGATTGACACCTGGTCCATCAGGACAGGAGAACACGGTGACACCGTACTTAGGGACAGGAAATAACAACTTTAAAATGAATGTATTATGAACGACTTAGCTATATCTCTGGATACTGTATGGATGCTGCTTGCAGCAATGTTGGTCTTTTGGATGCAACCCGGATTCGCACTCTGCGAGGCGGGATTCACCCAAGGCAAGAATACTGTTAACATCCTGATGAAGAACTTCGTGGACTTTATGCTGGGGTCCCTGCTGTTTTTCTTCGTAGGCTTCGGCTTTATGTTCGGAAGTGACGGTGCCGGTTTTATTGGCGCGCCCAACTGGGGAGACCTTTCCTTCTATAAGGGAGATCTGCCGGTAGAAGGATTCCTGATCTTTCAGACGGTATTCTGTGCCACTTCGGCTACCATTGTAAGCGGTGCCATGGCAGAGAGGACCAAATTCTCCATGTATATGATTTACAGCGCTTTCATATCTCTGATCATTTACCCTGTGGAAGGACACTGGACCTGGGGCGGAGGCTGGCTGGCAGACCTGGGTTTCCACGATTTCGCAGGCAGCGCAATCGTCCATAGCGTAGGAGGAGTGCTGGCTTTGATTGGAGCCATTGCCCTTGGCCCTCGCCGCGGCAAATACGGAAAGGACGGAAAGAGCCGCGCTATTCCGGGACATAGCCTGTCCCTGGCAGCGCTGGGCGTATTCATCCTCTGGCTCGGATGGTTCGGATTCAACCCGGGCAGCCAGCTTGCAGCTAGTGGAGAAGTTAACCGCATAGCCATCTCCCACGTTTTCCTAACCACCAACCTCTCCGCGGCGGCAGGCGGAGCCGCAACGCTGTTCCTCACCTGGATCAAGTACGGAAAGCCTTCGCTCTCAATGATGCTCAACGGTGTGCTGGCGGGCCTGGTGGGCATAACTGCAGGATGCGATCTGGTATCTCCTTGGGGAGCAGTAATCATTGGCTTGATCTGCGGCACGGTTCTGGTCTTCGCAATCGAGTTTTTCGACCATAAGCTTCACATTGACGACCCAGTAGGAGCTTCTTCCGTGCACGGTGTATGCGGAATACTTGGAACGCTGATGACTGGTCTCTTGGCAACAGACGGCGGCCTCTTCTACGGCGGAGGCTTTCATTTCTTCGGCATTCAGTGCCTAGGTATCCTGGTAATTGACCTCTGGGCCGCGGTTTGCGGATTCCTGCTCTTCTTCGGAATAAAGAAATTCGCCGGCCTTCGCGTAGAGGCCCGCGTGGAAGACGAAGGCCTGGACATCTACGAACACGGAGAAAGCTGTTACAACTGATAAAAAGAATACCTATATTGTAACCAAAATATGAGCAAGCTCAGGGATTGCATAGATGAGTTGCACGAGGAGTGCGGCGTAGTTGGAATCTACGGAGTGGATGGCGCCTCCCGCCACGCTTTCGTGGCGCTGGAGGCCATCCAGCACCGCGGCCAGCAGGCTTGCGGAATGGCCGTCTGCGGCCCTGACCGCAGACTCCGGATACGCAAGGGCGCCGGCCTTGTCAAAGACGTATTCCCCGACGATTCCTTCTCCGAACTCCCTGGCGACTCCTGCATAGGCCACGTCCGCTACCCCACTACCGCCGTAGGCGGAAGGGAGAATATCCAACCCTTCAGCACCACCTGCAACGCTGGCACCTTCGCCTTCGCCCACAACGGCAACATTGTGAATGCAGACCACATCAAGTCCAGTCTCGAAGACATCGGGCACCTGTTCCAATCCACCTCTGACAGCGAACTCTTCGCCCATCTCATAGGTATGAGGGCAAGGGACGAAGGCTGGGCGCAAAGCATAATGTCTGCCGCCAACCAGCTGGACGGGGCTTTCTCCACAGTAATCCTGGCCGAAGGCATCCTGTACGCCTGTCGCGACAAGTACGGCTTCCGCCCCCTTTCCATAGGGCGGCTGGAAGGCGGCTACGTCGTAGCCAGCGAAACCTGCGCCCTGAACGCCCTGGAAGCGGAGTTCATCCGCGACATAGACCCGGGAGAACTGGTAGCCATAAGCCCTGACGGGATAAAAAGCTACCGTCATTCTCAACACCCTGGGAGGTATATGTGTGCGATGGAATTCATCTACTTCGCCCGACCTGACAGCGACATAGAAGGGTGCAATGTCCACAAGTTCCGCAAGCGGTCGGGCCGGCTCCTCTTTGAGGAGCACCCCGTGCGCGCTGACATAGTGGTAGGCGTTCCCGACTCCAGCATCAGCGCCGCCATGGGCTACTCTGAGGCATCGCACATACCTCTGGAGAAAGGTCTGCTGAAGAACATCTACGTTGCCAGGACCTTCATCCAGCCATCCCAGTCCATGCGCGACCTGGGCGTCCGTATGAAAATGTCCCCCATACGCAGCGTGGTGGAAGGTAAATCCATCGCCCTGATAGACGATTCCATAGTCCGCGGAACCACCTCCAGGCAGATTGTAAGGCTGCTGCGCGACGCCGGCGCCCGGGAGGTGCATATGCTAATCGCCAGCCCCAAATACGCCTGGCCGTGCTTCTATGGCATAGACACCAGAACCACCGACCAGCTGATAGGCGCCGATCACAACGTGGAGGAAATCTGCGAATACATTGGCGCAGACTCCCTCCACTATCTATCAGAGCAGGCGCTGCTGAAGGCGTCCTGCCGGACCACCCTCTGCACCGCCTGCTTCACCGGGAATTATCCTACAGCCCTATACGGGCCGGAAAAGTAAACTAAGACTTGAACCTGGTCTTCCACTGGCTCCAGGGAACCTTATAGCCTTTGGGCTTCTGCTCCTTTATGTACTCGTGAACCAGAGGAATCATCTCTACTTTCTCCTTTGCCAGTGGAATCTTCCACTCAGCCTCGTTCTCTTTCATACCGTCGTAGAGCTGGAAGTTGCCGCCCTGCATAAAATGACGATAGACTACGTCCTTGACTGGTACGTCAGTATTACGCATAAAGTCATAGAATACCAGGAACATATTGGTCCTTCCCATACCGGCCTGGCAGTGGATGTGGAGCCAGGTATCTTCCGGCATATCCTTCACGAATGAGACGAAGGCATCAATACTGCGTGGGTCTGCAAAGCAGTGGTCAAGGACGGTAAGACGAAGGTAACCTACTCCCTTCCTTGCGCAAAGCTCCTCTTCGGTCTCTGCGGATGTAACCAGCATCTTGGTGGTCCGTCCGCCGCGGCTGGTGCCGCCGGTCTCAATCTCCTTGCCTACAAGGCCGTGAATAATCTGTTTCTCGTTCTCTATGATCTGCTCGTGGGTCAATCCCATATTGTCCCAGTTCTCCTGGCCATATAAAGACAGGTGGTCTCCGTTCAGGAGGCCGTGAGTCTCGCTCCTGAGGTCAACAATAGTGATGGGGCCGCTGTGTAGCTTGCGGATCTCCGCCACAAGGGCGTCAAGTTCCTTGGCGCTGAAGTCCGAGCTGGCGCTGACCTTCAAGTCTGCCAAGCCCTTTGTGGAGGGCTGGTAAGTGGGGTCATAACCGGAAACGTCGCTGCGCACTCTCAACTCGCTCTGGCAGGTTCGGAAGCTGCTGGGCAGGGCATCCCTGTCCCTTCGTTCCGCACGCCAGATAAATGCGTCATATTCTTTCTGCTGGGCGGGAGTAAATGATTCTCTCTCCTCTGCAGCCTTGAGGTAAGTGTAGTGCTTATAGCTACACGAAGCAATTGCCAGAATGGCAAGAGTCAATAAAAAGACAATTCTCTTCTTCATATTGTAAATATATGATATATTTTGTTATATTTGTGGGAAATTTCTAACTTTTACCACGAAATGCAAGAAAAAGACGGAAAATACATCTTCGGAGTAGTGAAGGTAGGCGACAAGGGGCAGATAGTTATCCCCAAGGATGCCAGAAAGGTATACAACATCCAGACTGGTGACACCCTTATGATGCTCGGGGACCAGAAAGGATTAGCCTTGCTGAAGACTGAAGTATTTCAGAGCATCATCGACCAAGCTATGGAAGGACTTACAAAATGAGAAAACATTGGATTGACAATTTGCGCTGGGTGACAGTTCTCCTAGTGCTGTTCTATCACGTAATCTACTTTTACAACAACAAAGGCGTATTCGGCGGCATAGGAGGGTTTGGCGACGGACCTCAGTATCAGGATGTTATAATGTACATCCTGTATCCGTGGTTCATGCCGATTCTTTTCATCCTCGCGGGCATCAGCGCACGCTACGCGCTGGAAAAGCACGGTTCAAAAGAATGGTTCAAGGCCCGCACTCGCAAACTGCTGGTTCCGGGAACCATCGGCCTCTTTGTATTCCATTGGATGGTGGGATACTTCAACACAGTCGTCGCATCAAGGGAAGGCGTTTTCGACGGTGTTCCCGCAATAGCAAAATACTTTATAATGGCTTTCAGCGGGATAGGCCCTCTATGGTTTGTCCAGGTACTGTGGCTGCTATGCCTGGTACTCCTTCTTGTACGCGCCCTTGACAAGAATGACAGATTCTGGAACTGGTGCGGAAAAGCAGGAATAGTTCCCATTATCCTTCTTGGCATCCTGTTCTGGGCTGGCGAGCATACACTGATCAGGAATCCTCGTCCGGAATCCCTGGACGGCCTTCTGAACCTGTACAAGCCGATATTCTACCTCATACCCTTCCTGCTGGGATATTTCGTATTCTCACACGACGAGGTTCAGGAAAGGATCTCAAAAGTCTGGGCGCCTCTTCTGGTATGCGCCGTCATTTCTGGGATTGTACTGATTGCCACCACCTTCGGACAGGACAACACCTCGCCTGAATACCTTGGCAGCCCTCTCAACTGCCTCTACGGCTGGCTGATGTGCCTGGCGATGATGGCGTGGTTCAAAGCCAAATTCGACTATACAGGCAAGTTCGCGGGCTATATGACAAAATCCAGTTTCGGCATCTACATCGTCCACTATCTGGTAATTGCAGCCGTAGGTTATAACCTGAAGGTCAATACCAACCTGCCTCCTGTGGCAATGTACGCCATACTGACAGTAGCGGTGTTCACACTCTCTCCCCTGCTGAACGAGACTATCCGCAGAATTCCAGTAGTTAAATGGTGCGTATTAGGAGAATAATAAAAAAATGTTTATATTTGCGCCACCAATCTGGATGTGGCGCAGTTGGTAGCGCACCTGGTTAGGGACCAGGAGGTCGCTCGTTCAAGTCGAGTCATCCAGACATTTCAAGCACTTACGGCAACGTAAGTGCTTTTTTTGTCATATAATCACTACATTAGAAGGTATTAAACAACAATAGATATGAAAAAGCCTTCGATCCTCCTGGTTCTTGCTGCCGTTTTCTCCCTTATATCCTGTGGCAATGCTAAAAAAGAAGTCCCCAAGATTTCCATATTCTGCGACCATATCGAAGAAATAGTCAAACAGGAAGGCCTGTCATTCGCACAGGCTGCGACTCTCCTCAAAGAACACGGCTATACCGGTGCGGACATCCGCGTATTCCAGAATCCGGATGAAATCAAGACCCTTGACAGCCTTGGTTTTGAGCACGCCTGCGCCATAACTGAGATTAACTATGCTCGCGAGGATCAGTCGGAACTTGAAGACCAGACCTTAGCCTTTATGGACAGCCGTGGTTTTGACCGGCTTCTGCTGGTCGCAGGCTTCATCCCTCAGTCCGGCTTCAGCCAGGAGGAGATGGAGGCTGCCAGGGAGCGTATCGCCGCGTTTGTGTCAAGGGTCGCGGCAAAGGGATACTCCATAATGGTGGAGGATTATGACAACCGCCGTTCATTTACTTACAATGCGGACAGGATAGATTCCCTCTTTGTGGTTTCAAAGGACCTGGGCCTTGTATTTGACACCGGAAACTTCATATATGCCGGGGACGACACTATGACTCAGTTCCAGCGCTTCAGCAATAAGATAGGTCACGTGCATCTCAAGGACAGAACCGCTCCGGACAATATGACCTGTGTCCCGGCAGGTGAAGGCTGCGTCCCTGTCAAAGAAATCGTCAAGGAATTGAAAGACAGCGGATACCAGGGATGGTACACCATAGAGCAGTACGGTTCCCGCAATATGCTCCAGGACAGTTACACTGCCTACAACAATGTCTACTCAGTACTTACAGCAGAATAACAAGACACTTTCGATATGAGAAGAATAATAGCCTCCGCCCTCGTCCTGCTTTGCGCAGGCAGCTCTTTCGCCCAGGAGAAAGAATACCCCAAACCCGAAAGGATGACCCCCGGAATGACCGAATTCTGGACGCCTCAGCCAGCGATAGTCACCCCCGGTGACATCCTGACCGATTCGGCCCCTTCCGACGCTGTAGTCCTTTTCGACGGAAAGAACCTGGACGCCTGGGTGTCCGCCAACGGCGGAGAGGCCAAGTGGCCCGTACACGACGGTGTGTTCACGGTGGACAAAAAAGCCGGGGACATCCTGACCAGGGAGAGTTTCGGCAGTTTCCAGCTTCATCTGGAGTGGTGCGTACCCGTAGGGATTACAGGCTCCAGCCAGTCCCGCGGAAACAGCGGGGTCTATCTCCAGGACAAATATGAAATCCAGATCCTGGACTGCTACCAGAACGAGACTTACGCCAACGGACAGACAGGAAGTGTCTACAAGCAGGTCATCCCTCTTGCCAATGCTATGCGCAAGCCGGGAGAATGGAATGTCTATGACATCATTTACACGGCACCTGTGTTCAACGAAGACGGAACCTACAAGCTGGCTCCTTCGGTAACCGTCATACAGAATGGTATTGTCCTTCTGAACAATTTCACCATCCGCGGCACCACGGAGTACATTGGCCATCCCCAGGTGATTCCCCACGGTGACGGCCCACTCCGCCTCCAGGCTCACGGCGATCCCAGCGCCCCAATCAGTTTCCGGAACATCTGGCTCAGGAAAATGTAATCGTCATAATATAAAGAAAAGCACTTGCGACCGCAAGTGCTTTTCTTTATCACTTCCCTGCCGAGAGGTATTCCTTCAAGGCGTCCACGTATGCCTGGAAGGCGTCCCGCCCCTCCGGGGTTATCTTGCAGGTTGTACAAGGCATCTTTCCCTTGAAACCTTTCTCCACCGTGATGTATCCGGCCGTGGTAAGTTTGTCAATCTGCACACTCAGGTTTCCCGCTGTCGCTCCTGTCTGTTTCTTGATGAAGGTGAAGTCCGCGGACTCCACGCCGGCAAGAATTGACATTATGGCCAGCCTCAACTCCGAGTGCAGCAGAGGGTCGAGTTTAGGAAACATGGCTTACTTGTATTGGGATTTGACAATCAGTCCGGTGACGGCCAGAAAGATGCCGCCCAGGGTGAAGAGAAGGGTCAGGGCCTCGGTATGAAGCAGGCAGGATACTACTGCTCCCCCAACTCCCACAAGGAATCCGCAAATAATGATAGGCCAGTTCTTGAGAAGTACACCGGAGATGCTCTCTGCAAGACCCAACAGCAAGATTATGATCATGAAAAGGTTCAAAGGCACCCAGAACACGGCAATCATGCTTATGGTCAGAGAGAAAACTCCGAACAGAGCCCAGATATAACCAATAGCCTTCCCTATCTCATTAGTTGGGGCGTTCTTGTCTTTCTTATATATTACATTGGCAAGAGGATAACCGATGGCAGAAAAAGCAAACCAGAGGAAATTCCAGGCTGGGCTGCCGGTATAATGCCACAGCAGGTATATGGCCAGAGAGAAAACTGTGAGGAGTATCCCCCAGAGGATGAATCCCTTGGAGTTGTTTCTGAGGATGGCTTTACGGCTGTTGTTGAGAGTTTCTGTAATGAGGGCAAGGCTTTCGCTTGCGGTCATTTCTTTGTTTTGTTCCATAATAAAAACTGATTACAAGAGTTATGCGGAAGGGCATGGCTGCGCAGTCCATCCCATCCGCATTGCAAATGTAAACAAGTTTATATTATAAACCAAATATTTTTTCAATTATTTTTCAAGAGCCTGCGATATATCCTCAATTATGTCATCGATATGCTCTACTCCTATGGACAGCCTGATAGTGGTAGGGGTGATGTGCTGCTCTGCCAACTCCTCCGGGCTCAACTGCGAGTGAGTGGTGGTATATGGGTGAATTACAAGGCTTTTCACATCTGCCACGTTGGCCAGCAGGGAGAATATCTTAAGCGAGTCTATGAACTTCCAGGCATCTTCCTGCGTCCCCTTTATCTCGAATGTGAATATGGAGGCGGCTCCGTTGGGGAAATAGCGTTGATACAGGGCGTGATCCGGATGGTCAGGCAGAGCCGGATGGTTGACCTTGGCAACCTTGGGGTGCTTTGAAAGGAAATCCACCACCTTGAGCGCGTTCTCCGTGTGACGCTCTATGCGCAGCGGCAGGGACTCTACGCCCTGGAGCAGTATCCAGGCGTTGAAGGGGCTGATTGCGGCTCCAGTGTCACGCAGGATCACGGCGCGGATGCGGGTTACGAACGCGGCGGGGCCTGCAACGTCTGCGAACACTGCTCCGTGGTAACTGGGATCCGGCTTTGCCAGCGTGGGATACTTGTCAGCATTCGCCTTCCAGTCGAATTTGCCTCCGTCGACGATCACGCCACCCAGCGAGCTTCCGTGACCGCCAATAAACTTTGTCGCGGAATGTACCACGATGTCAGCGCCGTGCTCAAGGGGCTTTATCAATATGGGTGCGAAGGTATTGTCCACTATGAATACTATGTTGTGACGATGAGCCACTGCGGCGATGCCCTCGAAGTCAGCCACGTCAGAGTTGGGGTTGCCCAGGGTCTCGGCGTAGATCACCTTGGTATTGGGGCGTATTGCAGCCTCCAGAGCTGCAAGGTCGTTGACTTTGAGGATCGTATTCTGAATGCCCTGCGTTGCCAGCGTGTGGGTGATAAGGTTGTAGGTGCCTCCGTACAGGTTGTCGGCGGCTATGATATGGTCACCCTGCTGGAGGATGTTCTGCAGCGCGTAGGTGATGGCTGCCGCGCCGGATGCTACGGCAAGGCCGGCCACGCCGCCCTCGAGCGCCGCTACCCTCTCTTCGAACACGGCCTGGGTGGAATTGGTAAGGCGGCCGTAAATGTTACCCGGGTCACGTAGGCCGAAACGGTCAGCTGCGTGCTGCGAATCGTGGAATACATAGGATGTTGTCTGATATATTGGGACGGCGCGTGCGTCTGATGCCGGATCCGGTTTCTCCTGCCCAACGTGAAGGGCCAGTGTCTCTACGTGATAATTTCTGGTGCTCATATTTTCTGTTGTTTTATTTGTTTTCTTTTGCAAAGTTCGTTTTGGCAGATAATAATTCCAAATACTTCTTGAAATTTAGAAGATATAACTATATTTGTATTTGTTAAAGAAAAATAATCCCAAATAGGGCAGAAATAGCCCCACGGGCAGAAAAAAACTCTGACAGACATATGAACGGACTTGACGCAACAGACATAGCCATCCTCAGGATTCTCCAGGAAAACGCAGCGCTTACCAACAAGCAGATTGCCGCACGCGTGCATCTCTCCCCCACCCCGGTATTCGAACGCATCAAGCGCCTGCGGGAACAGGGATACATAAAGAACTTTGTGGCAGTGCTGGATGCCGAGAAACTGAACTGCTCTTTCGTGGCTTTCTGCTACATCAAGATGAAGCAGCATACTTTCGACAATGCACAGCGTCTGATGGATGCAGTGCAGTCTATGGAAGAGGTCGGGGAATGCTACAACATTTCAGGAGACTATGACTTTCTCCTGAAAGTATATGTTTCAAGTATGAAGGAGTATCAGCAGTTCGTGCTGCGAATCTTAGGCGAACTTGACTGCATAGGAGGCCTCAACAGTTCATTTGTAATGGGAGAGGTAAAGAACACCCACGCAGTACCGGTACGGTGACTATGACTCCAGGGAAGGAATGTCGTCAATGTCCTGAAGTGCCGGGATGGGGTGTTTCTCGCTGTTCTTTGCGCCGAGTTTGATCAGTTTGGCAGAGGTGTTCAGAATGCTCTGTCCCTTGGGGTCAAGTTTCTTGCCGGCGTCTATGTACTCTGTCTGCGCCTTGTTCAGGGCATCCCCTACAGCCTTGTACTTCTCCATAAACATACCTACACGCTCAATCATCTCCTGAGCAAGTTCATAGACTCTCTCGTGATTCTGGGCCTGCACCACCTGCGTCCAAGTGGCGCTGACAATCTTGAGAGCGCCATAAAGGCTCTGTTCGTCCGCTATGTATACGTTCTTGTCCGCCGCCTTGCGCCATAAACCAGGATCGGCATTCAAAGCAGACCAGAGGGCGCCCACATTCGGGACAAACATTATAACATACCCCGCGGAGACTTTAGGGGACTTGATATATGAAGAATAATCTTTCTCTGCCAGTTCGTTCACGTGTTTCAAGATGCTGTCAACGTGGGCTTTGAGGAACTGCTGCCTTTCAGCCGCAGTTTCGGCGTTCACATAATCCACATAGGCCGTGAGGGATACCTTGGAGTCTATTATCACCTCCCTCTTTTCATCCAGGTGAAGAATGATGTCCGGACGCATTATTCCGCCGCTCTCGTTCTTTACCGGCTTTCCGTCAGGTCCCATTATTACGGGCTGCGAGTCAAAGTGCACGCCCTCCCTGAGGCCCTGCGAACTCAGGAGTTCCTCGAGGATGGTCTCGCCCCAGTCTCCCTGCATCTTGCTGCCGTGCTTGAATGCCTCCGCCAGCTCGTCGGCGCTCTTTCGCGCCATGTCGCTGTGCTCCAGCAGGGTCTTGATGCGCTCGCGCATCTCTGCGTTGCGCTCGCCCTGCTCCTTGTTGTCTTCTTCCATCCTCTTCTTGAGTTCGGCGATGTTCTCCTTGAGCGGGGCCATTATCTGGCCGAGACTCTCGTTGCTGGCCTCGGAGAATTCTTTCTGGCGGGCTTTGAGCATCTCGGAGGTCTCGTTCTTGACCTGGGCGCTCACCTTGGCCATTGTCTCGTCGAATTTCTCCCGGAGGGCGGCGAGTGCCTCTTCGTTGCGTTTTGTATAGTCTTTCTTGACTTCTTCTATGCGGGCAGCCGCCTCTCCTTTAATCTCGTCTATCTTGCCGCGAAGGGCGTCTTCCCTTTCACGGGCGTGGGCCAGGTCGGCGTCAAACAGGGTTTTCTGCATCTGCAGCGACTCCTCCCCACGGGCTTTCTCCGCCTCCTGAGCGGATTTCACGCGCTTCTTTACCACACTTCCGGCAATTATGAAAGCTATAACGGCGGTAAGGAGAAGTCCTACCGCGAAGGCCAGAATCAATTGCAGCAATGCATCCATATATATAATAACTGTGTCTTTACTAAGTTAGAAAATTTTACGTTTATACTGAAAAAAAATTTTTGCATTATTAAAAAACTTATTAAATTAGCGACAGAAATACTTGGCGACAATGACCGGATTTTCTTGGAACAATCAGAACAACAATAACCAGAACCAGAATCAGAATCAGGTTCTCGGGTTGTTGTGTTCTATCCACCAGTCGTAAGGGCACAGTGAAGACTATAAAAGAGAAATAAAGAATATGCGGGCTGGTTCCTTAGGGAATCAGCCCTTTTTTATGTTCAAGACTATGTGCGGCTTTATCGGTATTTTTGACAGCACTCTCCCCCAGAGGGAGACTCGTGAGAAGGCATTGCATATGTCCTCCCGCATAAGGCACCGCGGTCCGGACTGGAGCGGAGTCTACAGCAGCGAACATTGCACGCTGGCTCACGAGAGGCTTGCGATAGTTGACCCGCTCTCCGGCGGCCAGCCTCTCTACTCCCCCGACAAGAAAACGGTGCTTGCCGTCAACGGGGAAATCTACAACCATCAGGGCATACGCGAGCGTCTTGCCGGAAAATATGACTTCCAGACCGGTTCCGACTGCGAAGTTATCCTGGCTCTTTACAAAGAGAAAGGTGCGGAGTTCCTTGAGGATCTCAACGGAATCTTCGCATTCGCCCTGTACGACCAAAAGGAGAACAGATACCTGATAGCCCGCGACCCCATCGGCGTCATCCCTCTTTATATAGGATATGACGAGGACGGGACCGTCTACGTAGCAAGCGAGCTCAAGGCGCTTGAGGGGATGTGCGAACGCTACGAGCCATTCCCTCCGGGACACCTCCTGGACAGCCGCGAAGGCGTGATACGCCGCTGGTGGACACGCGACTGGTTCCACTACGAGGCAGTAAAAGACGCGCCGGCAAGCAAGGAGAGCGTCCGCACGGCGCTCCAGGCTGCGGTGAAGCGCCAGCTTATGAGCGACGTCCCTTACGGCGTGCTGCTTTCAGGAGGCCTCGACAGTTCTGTCATATCGGCCATAGCCGCAATGTACTCACGCAACAGGATTGAGACGCAGGACAGGAGCGAGGCGTGGTGGCCGCGCCTCCACTCTTTCGCGGTCGGCCTCAAAGGCTCTCCCGACCTGGAGAAGGCGCGCGTCGTGGCCGACTACATTGGCACCGTACATCACGAAGTGAACTACACCCTTCAGGAAGGCATAGACGCCCTGCGCGACGTCATCTACCATATAGAAACATACGACGTCACAACCGTCCGGGCCAGTACTCCTATGTACCTGCTGGCTAGGTATATACGCAGCATGGGCATAAAGATGGTCCTGAGCGGCGAAGGCGCTGACGAAGTCTTCGGAGGATACCTTTATTTTCACAAGGCTCCGGATGCAAGGGCCTTCCACGAAGAGACTGTACGAAAGATTGGCAAGCTGCATATGTACGACTGCCTGCGCGCCAACAAATCCCTGGCCGCCTGGGGCGTTGAAGGCAGGGTGCCTTTCCTGGACAAGGAGTTCCTGGACGTGGCTATGACCCTTAACCCCGAGGCCAAGATGTGCCCGGGAGATACAATCGAGAAGAAGATAGTCCGTGAGGCTTTCAGCGACATCCTCCCTGAAAGCATAGTATGGAGGCAGAAAGAGCAGTTCAGCGACGGAGTGGGATACGGATGGATAGACAGCCTCAAACAGATGACTTCCGAACTTGTGAGCGACAGCCAGATGGCGCACGCGGCGGAGCGCTTCCCCATACATACCCCTATGAACAAGGAAGAGTATTATTACCGATCCATTTTCAGCGAGCTGTTCCCGAGCAACAGCGCCGCCCTGAGCGTGCCAAGCGTACCCAGCGTGGCCTGCTCCACCGCAGAGGCGCTGCTGTGGGATCCTTCGTTCAAGGGCGTCAACGACCCCAGCGGACGCGCTGTAAAAGACGTACACAACCAAGCATTGTAAACAGTTAGTTAGATATGAGTATTATGAACAACCCGAGATTTGATGTAGTTCAAGATGCCTTCAAGAAGAGGGCCGCTACGGTAGAGATTCCCGCAATGAAGACTTCCGATTATTTCGGAGAGTTGGTATTCAACCGTGAAAAGATGCGCAAGTATCTTGACGCGAAGACCTACAAAGATCTTGTCAACTGCATAGACAACGGAGAGTCCCTGGACCGTTCCACTGCAGACAAGGTTGCCGCAGGCATCAAGACCTGGGCTATGGAACACGGAGTGACGCACATCACCCACTGGTTCCAGCCTCTGACAGAAGGCACTGCCGAAAAGCACGATTCCTTCCTGGATTATGACGGAAAAGGCGGAATGATAGAGACATTCGACGGAACCTCTCTGGTTCAGCAGGAGCCTGACGCATCGTCCTTCCCCAGCGGAGGCATCAGGGCCACTTTCGAGGCTCGCGGTTACACCGCATGGGACCCTACGTCTCCTGTCTTCATCCAGGACGACACCCTGTGTATCCCCACGGTATTCGTCTCCTACACAGGCGAGGCTCTTGATTACAAGACTCCTTTAAAGAAGGCGCTCAAGGCCGTCAACGACGCAGCGCTTCCAATCTGCAAGATGTTCGACCCCAATGTCAAGAAAGTATACTCATACCTTGGATGGGAGCAGGAATACTTCCTTGTGGACGAGGACCTGTACGCCGCAAGACCTGACCTTATGCTTACGGGACGCACCCTGATGGGACACGCCTCATCCAAAAACCAGCAGCTGGAAGACCACTATTTCGGAGCCATTCCATCCAGGGTGGCCGCATTTATGCGCGACATCGAGATTGCCGGATACAAGCTGGGCATTCCTCTTAAGACGCGTCACAACGAGGTTGCCCCCAACCAGTTCGAGCTGGCGCCAATTTACGGCGAGACCAACCTCTCCAACGACCAGAACCAGATCATAATGAACGTGATGAACAGCATAGCCCGCAAGCACGGATTCGTGGTCCTCTTCCACGAGAAGCCTTTCGAGGGCATAAACGGTTCTGGAAAGCACAACAACTGGTCCCTTGGAACTGATACCGGCACCCTCCTGCTGGCTCCTGGAAAGGACGCTATGGGCAACCTGCAGTTCGTCACATTCTTCGTGAATGTACTGGCAGCCGTGCAGAAGCACAACTCTCTGATGAAGGCCAGCATCGCCTCAGCCACCAACGCCCACAGGCTCGGTGCCAACGAGGCTCCGCCGGCTATCGTTTCCGCATTCCTCGGAAAGACTATGACAGACGTGCTGCACAAGCTGCTTTCGGTACCTTCTGACACCCCGATAGAAATTGCCGGGAAGAAGGGACAGTCAGTAGGCCTTGTGGAAATACCTGAGATATTCGTAGACAACACCGACAGGAACAGAACTTCCCCGTTCGCCTTCACCGGAAACCGCTTTGAGTTCAGGGCAGTTGGCTCCAGCGCTAACTGCGCGGGCGCGATGACAGCCCTCAACGCCGCCGTTGCAGAACAGCTCATTGCCTTCAAGGCAGAAGTGGACAAGGCTATGGCCGCGGGAAAGGAAATGAACGTAGCCTTCATGGACTGCCTCAAGCCGATAATCAAGTCCATCATAGACGTAGTTTGTTTCGACGGAAACGGCTATTCTGAGGAATGGAAGGCCGAAGCAGCAAAGCGAGGTCTGGACACTGAGACCAACGTGGCCAAGATGTTCAAGGCTTATACCTCTCCTGACGCCGTTAAGCTGTTCACTACCCTGGGAATCTACTCCGAGAAAGAGCTCGAGGCCCGCAACGAGGTCAAATGGGAGACCTACAGCAAGAAGGTTCAGATCGAGGCGAGGGTTATGGGCCGTATGGCAATCAACCACATCATTCCTGCCGCCTTGGATTACCAGACTAGGCTTCTGCAGAACATAGATCTTTGCAAGCAGGCATTCCCGGCAGATTACCAGACACTGGCCCTGACCCAGATAGAACTTGTAAAAGAGCTCTCCGGCCTTATGAAGGACATCCAGTACAAAGTGGATGCAATGGTAAAGGCAAGGGCAAAGGCCAACGAGATACCGTGCGAGTATGAGAAAGCCCTGGCATATCACGATATAGCTGAGTCACTGTTTGCCATCCGCAAGTCGATTGACCAGCTGGAGGAACTGTGCGACAACAGCACCTGGCCTCTTCCTAAATACCGCGAAATCCTGTTCATCAACTAAGTCTCCACGATATGCGACAGCAAGACACAGGATTATACAGGCAGGAATACGAGCACGATGCCTGCGGCATTGGAATGCTCGTAAACCTGAAGTGTGACAAGTCCCACTCTCTGGTGGACAACGCCCTCACGGTGCTGGAGAATATGAAGCACCGCGGGGCGGAGGCCGCCGACAACAAGAGCGGGGACGGTGCCGGAATCCTGTTGCAGATTCCGCACGAGTTCATCCTGCTGCAGGGAATCCCCGTTCCGGAACGGCTGAAATACGGCACTGGCCTGGTCTTCCTTCCAAAGGACCAGGCTTTGGCCGATTCCTACCTGGACATCATACGCCAGGAGACAGAGAAAGCCGGGCTGGAACTCTTTCACATCAGGGAGGTCCCCGTAAACTCTGACGTTCTTGGAGATGCATCCGCAAGGACGGAGCCCAAGATTCTGCAGATATTCATTACCGGAGCCAGGGAGGTACAGAAATTCGAGACCGAACTGTATCTGCTCCGCAAGCATATTGAGCGCCGCATCGACGACAGGGATTTCTACATTGTATCTCTATCCAACAGGGTGATAGTGTACAAGGGAATGGTCACTTCTAACCAGCTCAGGGAGTACTATCCAGATCTGGGAAGCCCGTTCTTCACAAGCGCCCTGGCAATGGTGCATTCCAGGTTCAGTACCAACACCTTCCCTACCTGGTCCCTCGCTCAGCCGTTCAGGATGCTTGCCCATAACGGCGAGATAAACACCATACGCTCCAACCGCTCCTGGATGGAAGCCCGAGAAAGCGTGCTGGGTTCAGAGCAATTGGGCCTCGTGAATGACTTCTCCCCTATCATCCAGCCGGGAATGAGCGACAGTGCGTCCTTCGACAACGTGCTGGAGTTCTTTGTACGTTCGGGTCTGAGCCTGCCTCACGCAGTGGCTATGATGGTACCGGAATCATTCAATGAAAAGAACCCCATCAGCCAGAGTCTCAAGGATTTCTACGAGTACCACTCAATTCTTATGGAGCCTTGGGACGGTCCGGCTGCGCTTCTTTTCACGGACGGCAGATACGCCGGAGGAATGCTGGACCGCAACGGACTGCGTCCTTCCAGATACCTTGTTACTGAAGACGGCCTTCTGGTGATGGCTTCTGAGACCGGATGTCTCAAGATAGACCCCCAGATAGTCCGTACCAAAGGCAGCCTGCAGCCTGGCAAGATAATGCTGATAGACACTGAGACCGGGCAGATAATAGCAGACGAAGACATCAAGAAGAATCTTTCTGAGGGTCAGGAATACGGAAAATGGCTTTCAGAGGGCCGTACGGAACTGGCTAAGCTGCGCAGCGGCCGTAAGGCGGCGTACGACGTAGAGGACTACCTGAGCAAACTGCGCGGATTCGACTTCACGCGGGAAGACATCCAGAGGATCATCATCCCGATGTGTTCCAATGGACAGGAGCCAATCTCATCAATGGGCAACGACACCCAGCTGGCCGTGCTGTCAGAAAGGCCCTAGCTGCTGTTCAACTATTTCAGGCAGCAGTTCGCCCAGGTTACAAATCCGCCTATCGACCCCATCCGTGAAGAACTGGTAATGTCCTTGACGGAATATATTGGCGCCGTGGGGATGAACATCCTGACTCCGGACAGCTCCCATTGCAAGATGGTCAGGCTCCCACAGCCGGTGATCACCAACACGGAACTTGACACCCTCTGCAACATCCGTTACAAAGGATTCTATACAGAGAAACTGCCTATGCTCTTCGACCCCTCCAAAGGGGAGCAGGGTCTGAGCGATGCTCTGGAGGAACTCTGCCGAGAGGCCGAGCGTTCAGTAGACAAGGGCATCAACTACATAATCCTGACAGACCGCGGCTTGGACAAGGACCACGCCGCCATACCGTCACTTCTTGCCGTGAGCGCCATCCACCATTACCTTGTATCTATCAAGAAGAGGGTGCAGACAGCGCTTATCGTGGAGAGCGGTGAAATCCGTGAAGTGATGCACACGGCGCTGCTGCTGGGATACGGAGCAAGCGCGGTGAACCCTTATATGGCATTTGCCGTAATTAAGGAACAGGTTGACAAGGGCACCCTCCAGATGGACGAGGTTACCGCAAGGCACAATTACATAAAGGCAGTGGACAAGGGCTTGCTGAAAATCCTCAGCAAGATGGGTATCAGCACCATACGCTCATACCGCGGAGCCAAGATCTTCGAGTCCGTGGGCCTCAGCGGAGAGTTGCTGGCCAAATATTTCGGCACGGTTTCCTCCAGCGTGGAAGGCATCACGCTCAAGACCATCGCGCGCGACGCCATCCGGCTGCACTCGCAGGCTTTCGCCCAGCCCCAGACGGACCTCCTGCCGATGGTGGGACAGTACGCCTTCCGCAAGGACGGCATACTGCACGCGTGGACGCCGGAGGCGATAGCCACGCTGCAGATTGCCACCCGGGAAGGCTCCTACGCAAAGTTCAAGGACTTCACTTCAATAGTTGACTCCCGCAAGGAGCCTCTCTTCCTGAGAGATTTCTTCACTTTCAAGCAGAATCCCATCCCCATAGAGGAAGTGGAGCCGGAAGAGGAAATAGTGAAGAGATTCGTGGGTGGAGCAATGTCCTTCGGAGCTTTGAGCGACGAGGCTCACGAGACCATAGCCCTGGCGCTTAACAAGCTCGGGAGCCGCAGCAACACTGGTGAAGGCGGAGAAGACAACGCGCGCTTCCACGGGACCAAGGACGGAGTGTCCCTGAACAGCAAGGTCAAGCAGGTGGCATCCGGACGCTTTGGAGTGACAACCGAGTATCTGGTTAATGCCAGCGAGATACAGATAAAGGTCGCCCAGGGCGCAAAGCCTGGAGAAGGCGGACAGTTGCCTGGTTACAAGGTAAATGAGATCATCGCCCGCACCCGTCATTCCATTCCGGGAATATCCCTGATTTCCCCTCCCCCTCACCACGACATCTACTCCATAGAGGACCTGGCGCAGTTGATATTCGACCTCAAGAACGTCAATCCCCAGGCCAAGATAAGCGTAAAACTGGTTGCTGAGAGCGGTGTGGGCACAATCGCCGCCGGCGTAGCCAAGGCAAAGGCAGACCTGATAATCATATCAGGAGCCGAAGGCGGTACAGGCGCTTCCCCCATCTCTTCCATCAGGTATGCCGGAGTTTCTCCTGAAATCGGTCTGGCCGAGACGCAGCAGACCCTCATAATGAACAACCTGCGCGGCGCCGTGGAACTTCAGACTGACGGCCAGTTGAAAACCGGAAAGGACATAATCTCGATGGCCCTTCTAGGAGCTGGAGAATTCGCCTTCGGAACCGCCCAGCTCATTGTTCTGGGTTGCGTGCTAATGCGCAAGTGCCACTCCAACAACTGCCCTATGGGAATCGCCACCCAGGATCCCGAGCTCAGAGCCCGCTTCAGAGGTAAGGCCGACTACCTGGTCAACTTCTATACCTTCCTGGCACGAGAGGTAAGGGAATACCTTGCCCAGATGGGATTCCGCAGGTTCCAGGATATAATAGGCCGTTCCGACCTCATCTCCATAGATACCTCAAAGATGGACGAGAAGACTTCAGGCCTGGATTTCAGCAAGTTGCTCCACAGGGTCGACAGCCCCGCTGCCATAAGCAAATGCAGGGACCAGAAGCACAATATCTTCACCGTCCTGGACAGGGAACTGATAGAGGCCACGAGATATGCCGTGGAGAACAAGCAGCCGGTATCGCTCTCATATGAGATAGTAAATACCAACCGCACTACCGGAGCCATGCTTTCGGGGCACATCACTTCCAAATATGGCTCCGAGGGGCTTCCTGACGGCACTGTTAACGTTACCTTCAAGGGATCCGCCGGCCAGAGTTTCGGAGCCTTCCTCGCAAAGGGAGTGGAATTCAGGCTGGAAGGAGAGGCCAACGACTATATAGGAAAGAGCCTTTCAGGTGGAATAATATCGGTATTCCCGCCTGCCCGCTCTCCATTCGAGGCCTCGGAGAACACCATTGCAGGAAACACCATCCTGTACGGAGCCACCAGCGGAAAGATATTCATCTGTGGCAAGGCCGGAGAAAGGTTCGCAGTGCGCAATTCGGGCGCCATCGCCGTGGTGGAAGGCACTTCTGACCATTGCTGCGAGTATATGACCGGAGGGCGCGTAGTAGTCCTGGGAGAAACCGGAAGGAACTTCGCCGCCGGTATGTCCGGAGGACTGGCCTATGTCTGGGACAAGAACCGGAACTTCGACTACTACTGCAATATGGATATGATAGAACTGAGCCTCATAGAAGAAAAGGCACGCAAGGAAGAACTGAAAGCCCTTGTCGAGGAGCATTACCGGCGCACCGGATCCAAACTGGCCGCCAGGATGCTTGCTGACTGGAACCACTATCTTGAGGAATTCATTCAGGTCACTCCTATTGAATACAAGAAGGTTCTCCAGGAAGAGGCCATCAGGAAGATTCAGCAGAAAATAGACAACGTTCAGAGAGATTACTGAAAATGGGAGATCCAAAAGCATTTTTGACTGTACCCCGCCAGGAAGCGGGACACAGACCGGTATATGAGAGGGTATGCGACTTCAGTGAAGTGGAGCAGGTCCTCAACGAGGGCGAGCGCCGGCTTCAAGCGTCGCGCTGTATGGACTGCGGAGTACCTTTCTGCCACTGGGCCTGCCCTCTGGGCAACAAGGCCCCGGAATGGCAGGACGCCATTTACCACGGAGACTGGGAACTGGCGTTCAAACTTCTCAGCGGCACTAACGACTTTCCGGAGTTCACCGGGAGGATATGCCCTGCCTTGTGTGAGAAAAGTTGCGTTCTCAATCACTGCATAGACGCTCCTGTAACCATACGCGAAGACGAATGTTCAGTTATGGAAAAAGCCTTTGCAGAGGGCTATATCAAGCCGAAGCAGTATGAGCGAAACGGCAAGAAGGTGGCCGTGATAGGCGCAGGCCCTGCCGGACTCTCCGCCGCGACCCGCCTCAACTGCCTCGGATACGAGGTTTCCGTATATGACAAAATGCAGAAAGCCGGAGGCCTGGTACGCTATGGCATACCAAATTTCAAGCTTGACAAGTACATTATTAACCGCAGGGTTGACTTTATGACGCAAGAAGGTATTAACTTTATATGCGGAACCAAGATCGACCTTGAAAAACTCCCTGAAGGCTATGACGCTTACGTGGTTGCCACCGGTACGCCTCAGGCCAGGGACCTGGACATTCCTGGACGGGATCTCAAGGGTATCCACTTTGCCCTGGAGATGCTCTCCCAGCAGAACAGGATTCTGGAAGGAGAGAAATTCTCCCAGAAAGAGACCGTCAGCGCAAAAGGAAAGAAAGTGCTGGTAATAGGCGGAGGAGACACTGGAAGCGACTGCATAGGCACCTGCCACAGGCAGGAATCCCTGGATGTAACCCAGATAGAGATTATGCCTCAGCCACCTAAAGACTTCAACCCCGCCACGCCCTGGCCTTACTGGCCGCAGGTTCTGCGCACCTCAACCAGCCACGAGGAAGGCTGCACTAGGCGCTGGAGCTTGACATCCAACAAGTTCCTGGACGACGGCAAAGGCAATGTCCGGGGAGTGGAAGTAGAGCGCGTGGAGTGGGTGCCTTCCCCTGACGGAGGACGTCCGCAGATGGTGAAGACAGGAGAGAAAGAGGTCATCGAGTGCGATATGGTATTGCTGGCGATGGGATTCCTTAAGCCGCAGCATCCGGAAGCAGGCGGCAACGTGTTCCTCTGCGGAGACGCCAAGACTGGCGCAAGCCTGGTAGTAAGGGCCATTGCGAGCGGAAGACAAACCGCGGCGGAAGTAGACAGTTATCTTAAAGATAAATAAAATGGGACGCAGGACTATCAGTTTTACCAAGATGGAAGGACTAGGGAACGACTACATTTATATAGATGTCAGCCGTTACCCCGTGGACAATCCGTCAGAACTCTCCAAAAAGTTGAGCGACAGGCACTTCGGAATAGGAGGCGACGGAATTATCCTCATCGGCCCCGGTGAAGGGGCGGATTTCAGCATGAGGATATTCAACGCTGACGGCTCCGAGGGCCTTATGTGCGGCAACGGCGCCCGCTGTGTGGGGAAATACGTGTACGACAAGCACCTTACCTCAAAGACAGACATCGCCCTTCAAACCCTTTCGGGGATAAAGATGCTGCATCTGAATGTCGGGAAGGACGGCCTGGTGGAGAGTGTGGCTGTGGATATGGGAAAATACTCCCTTATGGACACCCCTGAGGATATTTCTGCCAATGGACGAGCATTCCAAGGCAAAGGCATAAGTATGGGCAACCCCCACTATGTCACCTTCCAGGATGACGCCGACACTCTGGACCTGTACGCATACGGACCTGTGATAGAGTGTGACCCGGCCTTTCCGGACAGGACAAATGTGGAGTTCGCCAGGATAATCTCGGAAGGAGTGATCCGGATGAGGGTATGGGAAAGAGGAAGCGGAATAACCCTGGCCTGCGGAACTGGTGCCTGCGCCACCGCGGCCGCAGCCACTGAACTTGGACTGATATCCGGAGAATGTAAGATTGTGATGGACGGAGGAACTCTGTCCATTAATTGCGACAAAAAAAGCAGGAAAGTCATAATGACCGGTCCAGCCGTTACGGTATTCGAAGGCAGTGTAGAATTATGAGCACCATAAATGACAATTACCTGTCACTTGAGCAGAGGTATCTGTTTGTAGAGGTTGCATCAAGAGTTGCCGCCTTCTGCCAGAGAAATCCGTCGGCCCAGATTATCAGGATGGGCATTGGAGACGTCACCCAGCCCATTGCCCCTGCGGTGGCCCAGGCAATGCACAAGGCCGTGGAGGACTGCTGTCACAGCGAAACTTTCCACGGATACGGCCCGGAGCCGGGTTACGGTTTTCTGAGGGAGGCAATAGTCGCCAACGACTATGCAGGACTTGGGATCAAGGCTTCGGAACTCTTCGTAAGCGACGGGGCCAAGAGCGACACAGGCAACATAGGGGACATATTCTCGGCAGACAACATAATAGGCATAACTGACCCTGTTTACCCTGTATACGTAGACACCAACACTATGGCGGGGCGCCGGATAGTATTCATTCCCTGCAACAGGGAAAACGGTTTTACAGGCGACATCCCGGAAGAAAGACTGGATATAGTCTATTTGTGTTATCCCAACAACCCTACCGGTGCTGTCATCACAAAAGAGAAACTGAAGGTGTGGGTGGATTACGCCCTCCGGAACAACAGCATAATCTTTTACGACGCCGCATACGAGGCATTCATACGCGACCCGCAGATTCCTCACTCCATCTATGAGATAGAGGGGGCCAAACGCTGTGCAATTGAGTTCCGGAGCTTTTCAAAGACTGCCGGATTTACGGGCATCAGATGCGCATTCACCGTGGTTCCGGAAGAACTGACCGCCCTTTCCGCAGACGGCAGGGAGATTTCCCTGAACCATCTTTGGGACCGGAGGCAGAGCTGCAAGTTCAACGGAGCGTCATACATCTCCCAAAGAGGCGCTGAAGCAGTATACAGCCCCGAGGGAAAAGTCCAGGTGAAGGCCGTCATCGACGGATACCTCCAGACAGCCTCCCTCATCAGGGAAAGCCTTCAGAAAGCGGGGCTGAATCCCATAGGAGGAGAAAATTCTCCATATATCTGGGCTCAGACACCGGGAGGAATGCCTTCATGGGATTTCTTCGACCTGCTGCTCGACCGGACCGGAGTCGTAGTGACACCCGGAGCCGGTTTCGGACATGGCGGAGAAGGCTATTTCAGAGTAACCGCCTTCAACACCAAAGCCAGGAGCCTGGAAGCAATGGAAAAAATAAGCGAATTAGTCAAATCTTTATAAAATGAGCAACGCCAAACTCATTCTCTCGGACGGAAGCCAGTACGACGCCTTCTCTTTCGGATATGAGAAATCCGTAAGTGGAGAAATGGTGTTTTACACAGCTATGACCGGTTATCCGGAAAGCCTCAGCGACCCTTCTTACAAAGGACAGATCCTCATCCCTACCTATCCGATGATTGGCAATTACGGAGTCCCCGGAGACAAGAAGGAAAACGGTCTTTCCCGTTATTTCGAATCCGACCGTATCCAATGCACCGGCCTGGTAATTTCCGATTACTCACAGAAATACAGTCACTGGGACTCTGAAAGGAGCCTGGGAACCTGGCTCAAGACTTGGGAAGTGCCCGGCCTTTACGGCATCGACACAAGAGCTCTCACCAAGAAACTCAGGGAGAAAGGCGCGATGCTTGGCAAGATTGTGTTCGACGGCGTGGATCCCGGCTTCTACGACCCCGACCAGGACAATCTGGTGGAACAGGTTTCCTGCAAGGAGATCCAGACCTTCGGATCCGGCCGCTACAATGTGCTTATGGTGGACTGTGGAATGAAGAACAATATCATCCGCTGCCTTCTCAAGCACGACATAACAGTCACCCTGGTGCCCTGGGACTACGATTTCAGGGGGGCGGACTACGACGGCCTGTTCATCTCCAACGGCCCCGGCAATCCCGCCCTTCTGACTCCTGTCATAGAGCACCTGAAGTACGCGCTGCAGGAAGACAGGCCCATAATGGGAATCTGCCTGGGACATCAGCTGATGGCTCTGGCTGCCGGTGCACAGACATTCAAGATGAAATACGGCCACCGCGGACACAACCAGCCCGTGATAGTGCCTGGAACTCAAAAGTGTTTCATTACTTCGCAGAACCACGGCTTTGCAGTTGATCCCTCTACCCTGCCATCTGACTGGGAGGCGATGTTCACCAACTTGAATGACGGTACAAACGAGGGTATCAGGCACAAGTCAAAGCCGTTCTTCAGTACTCAGTTCCATCCTGAAGCGTCCAGCGGGCCCGTGGATACCGAGAGCCTGTTCGCGGCCTTCGCAGACAACATGGTAAAATATAAGGAGGGACAGAGCAATGGCTGAGATTAATAAGATTCTGGTCCTGGGCTCAGGCGCCCTCAAGATAGGACAGTCAGGAGAATTCGACTATTCCGGCTCACAGGCCCTCAAGGCATTGAAGGAAGAAGGCCGTAAGACTGTGCTGATTAACCCCAACATAGCCACCGTCCAGACTTCCGAGGACATAGCTGATACCACTTACTTCCTCCCCCTCACTGCCGACTTCGTCCGCAAAGTGATAGAGAAGGAGCGTCCCGACGCCATTATGCTGGCCTTCGGCGGGCAGACGGCGTTGAACTGCGGCGTGGAACTTTACCGTAACGGCACCCTTGAGGAATTCGGCGTGCAGGTGCTGGGAACACCGGTGCAAGCCATCATCAACACCGAGGACCGCGAGATCTTCGCCTCGATGATGCGGTCAATCGGGGTGAAGACTCCCAAGAGCATCGCCGCAGGCAATATGGAGGAAGCCCTGGCGGCAGTCAGGGAGATAGGCTACCCCGTGATAGTGCGCGCCGCATATACACTCGGAGGCCTCGGCTCCGGTTTCTGCAAGAACGACAAGGAGTTGGAGAACCTCGCTTCCAGCGCTTTCACATACTCGCCGCAGATCCTGATAGAAGAGTCCCTCAAGGGGTGGAAGGAGATTGAGTACGAGGTTGTGCGCGACCGCTTCGACAACTGCATCACGGTGTGCAATATGGAGAACCTGGACCCGCTGGGAATCCACACGGGCGAGAGCATTGTGGTGGCACCGTCTCAGACGCTCAGCGACCACGAGTACCACAGGCTTCGCCGCATCGCAATAGACATCATACGTCACATAGGCATCATTGGCGAATGCAACGTGCAGTACGCCCTTGACCCTGAGTCGGACGACTACCGCGTCATTGAGGTGAATGCAAGGCTCAGCCGCTCCTCCGCGCTGGCGTCCAAGGCCACAGGGTACCCCCTGGCCTTCGTGGCCGCCAAGCTGGGCCTCGGCTTCGGCCTTCATGAGATTCCCAACGCCGTCACCAAGGTGACTTCCGCGTGCTTCGAGCCTGCCCTGGACTACGTAGTGTGCAAGATTCCACGCTGGGACCTCGGTAAATTCGAAGGCGTCTCAAAGCTCATCGGTTCGTCGATGAAGTCAGTAGGCGAGGTAATGGCAATAGGCCGCTCTTTCGAGGAGGCCATCCAGAAGGGCCTCAGGATGGTTGGCGTGGGCCTGAGAGGATTCGTAGGCAGTCCCATAGAGGTTCCGGACGTGCATTATGAGTTGAGCCACCCTACAGACAAGCGCATCCTTGCCATCAGCCAGGCCTTTGACGAAGGTTACAGCATTGACGACCTCTACAACATCACCAAGATAGACAAATGGTTCCTGTTCAGACTGCAGAACATTCACGAATACAAGATGCGGCTCAAAGCCGTACGCTCCATAGACAGGCTGGACTACCAGACAATCCTTGGCGCCAAGAAACTGGGATTCTCCGACTGGCAGATAGGAAAGTTCGTCACTGACGGCACCGATGCCGAGCTGCACAAGACCGGAATGGAAGTACGCGCAAGGCGCAAGAGCCTTGGAATCCTGCCTGCAGTCAAGCAGATAGACACCCTTGCGGGAGAGTATCCGGCTCAGACCAATTACCTGTACCTGACCTACAACGGCAGGGAGCACGACATAGAGTTCGAACGTGACGGCCGCTCTGTAATAGTGCTGGGAAGCGGTGCCTACAGGATAGGCAGCAGCGTGGAATTCGACTGGTGCAGCGTAACTGCGGTAAAGAAGATTCAGGAAAGCGGCTACAGAGCCATAATGATCAACTATAACCCTGAAACAGTCAGCACGGACTACGACATATGCGACAGGCTCTTCTTTGACGAACTGTCCCTGGAAAGAGTGCTGGACATCTGTGAGCTGGAGTCTCCCCTAGGCGTAATAGTGTCCGTTGGAGGACAGATACCCAACAACCTGGCGCTTCAGCTGGACTCCAACGGTGTCAGGATCCTGGGCACCTCCGCAAAGTCCATAGATATGGCCGAGGACCGCGAGAAGTTCTCTTCCATGTGCGACGCCCTGGGAATTGACCAGCCGCGCTGGAAAGAACTCACAAGTATAGAAGACATCAACGCCTTCGCAGACGAGGTGGGGCTGCCGATATTGATACGCCCTTCCTATGTGCTGTCCGGCGCCGCTATGAAAGTGGTCTTCAGCCGTGACGAACTTGAAGAATCGCTGCGAAACGCAGCCGTCGTCAGTCAGGAGCATCCGGTGGTTGCCACCGAGTTCCTGCAGAGGGCCAAGGAGGTGGAGATTGACGCCGTCGCACAGGACGGAGTCATAAAGTGCTACGCCATAAGCGAGCACATAGAGTTCGCGGGCGTTCATTCGGGTGACGCCACCGTGGTATTCCCCGCCCAGAGGCTCTATTACGAGACCATACGCAGGATAATGAAGATTGCCCGCAAAATAGCAGCAGGACTGAATATTTCCGGACCTTTCAACATTCAGTTCCTTGCAAAGGACAATGAACTGAGGGTGATAGAATGCAACCTTCGCGCTTCGCGAAGTTTCCCTTTCGTATCCAAAATCACCAAGTTCAACTTCATAGGCCTTGCCACTGACATTATGCTGGGCAAGCAGGTAGCGGCATATACAAAGAACTTTGCAGACATAGATTACGTGGGCGTGAAGAGTTCCCAGTTCTCTTTCGCCAGGCTTCTGCAGGCAGACCCTGTCCACGGCGTGGACATGGCCTCGACCGGTGAGGTCGCCTGCATAGGAGACAACTACTATGAGGCATTGCTGAAGAGCATGCTTTCAGTAGGTTACAGCATCCCTTCAAAAGAAAAAGGAATTCTCATATCCTCAGGTCCTTCATATTCCAAAGTGGAGATGCTCGAAGCTTGCACTACGCTCAGGGACTATGGTTACAAGATATACGCAACTTAGGGAACAGCGCAGTTCCTGGCGGAGCACAACATAGAGTCGGAGGTGCTCCACTGGCCGGATTCCGGCAAGCAGCATAATGCCATAGACTATATAGAGGGGCATAAACTGGATCTTGTCATCAATATTCCAAAGAACTTCACAGCCAGGGAGTTGGCAAATGGATTCGCCATCAGGCGCTCCGCTATCGACCATAACATACCACTCATTACAAACGCACGCCTGGCACGTGCCTTCATATACGCATTATGCAAGATAGGTGTGGAAGGCCTGTCCATCCGCTCCTGGAACGAATACTAAACAGACAGAATCATGGGAACAAAGTATGTTTTCATCACCGGAGGAGTTGTTTCTTCATTAGGAAAAGGAATCATAGCCTCTTCTCTGGCCAAACTCCTTCAGGCCAGGGGCCTGAGAGTCACCATCCAGAAATTCGACCCTTACATCAACATAGATCCCGGAACGCTAAATCCATACGAACACGGAGAGTGTTATGTCACCGAGGACGGAGCCGAGACTGACCTGGACCTTGGCCATTACGAACGCTTTCTTGGAGTTCACACTTCACAAGCCAACAATGTAACGACAGGCAGGATATACAATACAGTAATCACCAAGGAGCGCGAAGGCGCATACCTTGGCAAGACCGTCCAGATTGTCCCTCACATCACAGATGAGATAAAACGCCGAATGACATTGCTTGGTCAGAGCGGAGAGTACGACGTAATACTTACAGAGATTGGCGGGACCGTGGGAGATATGGAATCCCAGCCATTCATAGAAGCCGTCCGCCAGCTGCAGTGGGAACTTCCGGAAGAGGACTGTATGAGCATACATCTCACCCTGGTACCGTTCTTGAACGCTGCCAAGGAGCTGAAAACTAAGCCTACTCAGCACTCCGTGCAGATGCTCCAGCAAGGAGGCGTACAGCCTGACGTGATAATCTGCCGCACAGAGCATCCGCTCACAGATGACATCCGCAGGAAGGTAGCGCTGTTCTGCAATGTGAAACCAGGACATGTGATCCAAAGCATAGACGCCTGGAGCATATATCAGGTCCCTCTCAACATGCACGAAGAACATCTGGACGAACTGGTTGTCCGCAAACTCCAGATAGAGAACTTCAACGCCCCCGACCTGGGCCGCTGGTGCGAATTCCTGGACCGCCTTGCCCATCCTTCCAAGGAAGTGGACATAGCCCTCGTAGGCAAATATGTGTCTTTGCAGGACGCATATAAGTCAATCCAGGAGGCCCTTGTCCACGCAGGAGCCGCAAACGACTGCAAGGTGCGCGTGCACTCCATACTCAGCGAAGATATAACCGACAGCAACGCAGCCGACTTCCTCAAGGGTATGGATGGAATCCTGGTGGCTCCTGGCTTCGGACAGAGAGGCCTTGAAGGAAAGGTCCACGCCATCAAGTATGCTCGTGAGAACGGAATCCCGTTCCTGGGGATATGCCTGGGAATGCAGATGTGCGTGGTAGAGTTCGCCCGCAACGTGCTTGGCTTTGCCGACGCCGCCTCTACCGAACTGTATCCGGACACTACCCATCCGGTGATAGACCTTATGGAAGAACAGAAGAAAACTACTATGAAGGGTGGCACGATGCGTCTGGGCGCATACGACTGCACACTTGAGAAAGGAACTCTCGCTTACAAGATCTATGGCTGCAAGGACATCTCAGAGAGACATCGCCACAGATACGAGTTCAACGCCAAATATGCAAAGGACTTTGCTGATGCAGGACTGGTAGCGTCGGGACACAACCCCCAGACAGGTCTGACAGAAATAGTGGAAATCCCTTCACACCCCTTCTTCATAGGATCGCAGTTCCATCCGGAGTACAAGAGTACGCCAGAGAATCCTCATCCTCTGTTCAAGAGTTTTGTAGAAGCGGGGCTTCAATACAGGGAAAGCAAGTCCTGAAGGCTGATCCCGGCCTCGTCCAGGTAGGACTTGCGCTCTTTATACAGCGCCTTTAGTACCTGGGCCTTGGCCTGAGCCGTGCCGAACTGCAGTTTGCGGTGGCAGAGTGGGCAAAGGAACACTACGTTCCAAGGAGCATCCAAACCCGGAACCAGACGATGGGCCTCCAGATACGGGAGGCCTTTTTCCGTGAGGAAAGTCTTATGGGAGGCGCCTGCCTGGCAGACGGCGTCGGAAGGAATGCTGCCCTCTATGTTGTAATTGCGCTGGAGCACCTCAGCTTCAAGGGCGTCCTGCCCGGCCTTGCAGGCCTTCAGATACGCCAGAAGCTCGGTGTCGAAATCCGGATTCTGCCCTTTGAAATACCTCTGGCCGCCAAGCAGTGCAGGTCCGTAATGTGAAAGCCTTATACGGAACTTTGACGGATAATGAGAAAGATCCGTCAGATTGTCTGACTCCAGGGAATAGGCGCAGTCAACTTTTTCTGACTTGAACCAGACTGTCCTCCTGAGGAATATGTCTGTCCTTGGCTTATGATATACCCTGGCGTTTGTACAGAAAGCCACCACTTCCCTGTCCAACGAACTCTGGACCTTTCTGGCATAAACTACCGTAACACCGTCAATGTATTCGTCACCTGGCTGGGCGCCAAGCCTTGAGATGTCTATGTTTCCCAGCGGAGGGCAGTAGCCATAATAACGCCAGTCCACATCGTTGCGGACCAGGTTATAGAACTCGTGAACCGTCTTGTTCCGGGCGTGGAGGCCGGAAGTGAGGTCTATCACTATGAGCGGGGCTTCTTCCAGAGTATTCATCATTGTAAATATAAGAATTTCTTTTCAATAAAATCAAAACCCACCCGGCGCTCACGCGTGGGGTGGGTTGATCTTTTTAATCTTAATTAAATTTATGAATACACGCAAATATAGACATTAATACTGAAATTCATAACATTTTATAATTATTCTCTACACTATTTGCGTTTTTATATAATTATGTAAAGATTAGATTTGCTTTATTGCGGTACGCGAGGGTATAGCCAAGGGGACCCCTTGGCTATACCCTCGCGGGGAGTTTGAAACTATTTATCTTCCTTTAAGGCAGAAGGATGGAAGAGGGAGTAGATTACGAACCAGAACGCGCCTACAGTGACGCAGCTGTCCGCAATATTGAATACGGGATCGAAGAAGGTGATGTGCCTGCCGCCCACATAGGTGTCAATGAGCGGGAAATAGAGCATATCCACCACCCTGCCCTGGAAAAGCGGCGCGTAATCCCATATCACTCCGTAAAATACACAGTCTATCACGTTTCCAATGGCACCTGTGGTGATAAGTGCCAGAGGGATGAGAAGTCCCATAGGGGTTTCTTTCCTGAGAAGGTCCCGTACCCACCAGATAAGGATGCCTGAGAGGATAATGCGGAAGGCGGTGAGGATATATTTACCCACTACCCCGCCAAAGGACATTCCGAATGCCATTCCCTCATTCTCAATGAAGGCTATCCTGAACCACTGGCCGATAACGGGGAAACTGTCGCCTATAGACATATTTGTCTTCACGAGAACCTTGCTGACCTGGTCTATGACCAGCAGCACTGCTCCCATAATCAACAGTTTCTTCCCTTTGGACAATGCCATACTACTTCTTTCCGGTTCTCGCAAGCATTTCCTTAGCCTCTACTGTAAGGGTTGCGTGAGGCACGAGGCGAAGTCTTTCCTTAGGGATAAGTTTACCAGTCTCACGGCAAATGCCGTAAGTCTTGTTCTCGATTCTGACAAGGGCGGCCTCCAGGTTCTGGATGAACTTGTACTGGCGCTGGGCAAGCTGGCTTGCCTCTTCCTTGGAGAGCTGGTTTGCACCGTCATCCTCGACGGTCTTGAAAGAAGGAGACGTATCCTCGATGTCGTTGCTGCCATTGTGCATTACAACTTGGCGGAGGGTATTGTACTCCTGCTTTGCTTTCTCCAGCTTCTCGAGGATTATTGCCTTGAACTCGGCAAGTTCCTCATCCGTGTAGCGGGTTTTTACTTCTTCTGCCATAGTATTTATCTGTTGTTTGGTGACTTTAATCTTTATCGGCTCCTCGCTCCACTCCACATCGGCTGCGCCATCGGCGGCCTTTTCCATAGGAAGAAGGTCGACGGACACCGCCAAAGTCTGAGATGCAAGATAATCCTTGTATGTTGCAAGGGAGGATTCTATCTGGGCGAAGTTGTCTCCTGACGCGAAAATCTCCACGGCCACCTTGTCAGTAACTTCGAATCCGGAATCCTTGCGTATGTTCTGAACCCTGTTGATGAGCTCGCGCGCAACGCCCTCTGCCCTCAGCTCGTCGGTAACCTCTATATCCAGGGCGATTGTCAGCTGGCCTTCGCTTGCAACGAGCCAGCCCGGCATATCCTCGGAGGAAATCTCATAATCGCCAGGCTCCAGGGCAACGTCGCCAGATGCAAGGGCCAGGACATACTGCTGTGCTGCAGCCTCGCTTGCCTGGATGGCGGAGATTGTCTGCTGGTCCATTGTACCGAAGGCAGCTGCTATCTCCTTCATCCTTGCTCCGTATTTCTTGCCCAGGGTCTTGAAGTTGGGCTTGATCTTCTTGGTGATTATTCCGGTGGTATCTGGCAGGAATTCGGCTTCCTTGACGTTAACTTCACTCAGGATTATGCCTTCTACAGCCTCAAGCTGGGTTTTAAGCTTGTCGGAGATAACCGGAATGACAAGTTTTGAAAGCGGCTGGCGCACCTTGATATTGACTTTGCGGCGCAATGCCAGAACCATTGATGTGGCTTTCTGTGCCAGGGCCATCCTCTCTTCGAGGTCCTTGTCTACCAAGTCCATGTCGGCATTCGGCATTATCACGTAGTGAACGGATTCCTCTCCGTCCGGAACCAGGTCCAGATAGAGACGGTCCATATAGAACGGCGCAATGGGGGCCGAAAGGATTGCCACGTTCTTGAGTACCTCGTAGAGGGTCTGGTATGCGGCCAGCTTGTCACGGGTGAGGCCGCCTCCCCAGAAGCGCTTGCGGTTCAGGCGGACGTACCAGTTTGAAAGGTGGTCGCACACGAAAT
This sequence comes from Bacteroidales bacterium, assembly GCA_017437825.1. Lineage (GTDB taxonomy): Bacteria > Bacteroidota > Bacteroidia > Bacteroidales > UBA932 > Cryptobacteroides. Next base: position 28,267 of record JAFRXC010000055.1, on the reverse strand, counting down.
CCTGGATCAGGCGTCCTGCGAGGGTTATGTCATAGTCTTCATAAGCAGCGCGGACGTTGCTGATGAGGGTGTTCATCAGGGAGATGATCCACCTGTCCGTCTCCGGGCGAAGGCTTATGGCCACCTGGGGAGCGGAGGGATCGAATCCGTCAACGTTGGCATACAAAGCGAAGAATGAGTACGTATTGTAGAGGGTTCCGAAGAACTTGCGGCGAACCTCGTCCACTCCGGCGTCGTCGTAACGCAGGTTGTCCCAAGGCTGGGAGTTGGTGAGCATATACCAGCGGAGTGCGTCGGGGCCGTACTTGTCAAGCTGCTGGAACGGGTCTACGGCGTTGCCGAGACGCTTGCTCATCTTGTTTCCATCCTTGTCCAGGACAAGTCCGTTGGAGATGACGCGCTTGAAGGCAGGTGTGCCGCTGACCATAGTGTGGATTGCGTGAAGAGTGTAGAACCATCCGCGTGTCTGGTCAACGCCCTCGGCGATGAAGTCGGCGGTGATGCCGAACTTGCCGCCGTTCAGGCCGCGGAGGCCTTCCTGGGCGTACGGCATTGCGCCGGAGTCGAACCACACGTCGATGAGGTCCGTCTCGCGGGTCATCTTGCGGCCGCTGTCGCTGACTAGGAATATGTTGTCCACGTACGGGCGGTGGAGGTCTATCTTGTCATAGTTTTCCTTGGACATGTCCTCAGGGTCGAAGCCGGCGTCCTTGAAAGGATTGCTGGGCATTACGCCTGCAGCTACTGCTTTCTCAATCTCGGCGTAGAATTCCTTGAGGGAGCCTATGCACTTCTCTTCCTTGCCGTCCTCGGTACGCCAGATAGGCAGAGGTGTACCCCAGAAGCGGCTGCGAGACAGGTTCCAGTCCTGGATGTTCTCCAGCCACTGGCCGAAGCGTCCGGTACCTGTGGATTCCGGCTTCCAGGTGATGTGCTTGTTGAGCTCCACCATCTGGTCCTTAACTGCGGAAGCCTTTATGAACCAGGCGTCAAGAGGGAAATAGAGTACGGGCTTGTCAGTACGCCAACTGTGAGGATAGCTGTGGACGTGCTTCTGGATCTTGAAGGCCTTGCCCTGGCTCTTGAGCATTACGCAAAGGTCTATGTCAAGGGTGGGGGCGTCTTTGGGAAGGGAATCGTCATAGGCATTCTTCACGTAGCGGCCTGAATACTCGGCATATGAAGGATCTACCGTGGCGGCGTATTCCGGATCCATATCCTCCAGCCTGAAGAAGCGGCCTTCGCGGTCTACCTGGGCCTGGTTGCGGCCGTCCTTGTCAACCACCATCATAGGAGGGATGCCGAAATTGGAGGCCACCTTCTTGTCGTCAGCTCCGAAGGTAGGGGCGATGTGAACGATTCCGGTACCGTCCTCAGTGGTAACGTAATCGCCGGAGATTACCCTGAAGGCGTCGCCCTCGAGGGGTTTGAACCATGGGATGAGCTGCTCGTAGCGCATACCAACCAGTTCTGATCCCTTGCAAGTGCCGGGCAGCACCTCATAAGGGATCTTGTCGTTGAACCAGGCGCCTACGAGGGCCTTGGCAACGATATATGTAGCCTCCTTGCCGGTATAAGGGTTTGAAGACTTTACTTTGACGTAGTCGATGTTTGGTCCCACGCAGAGAGCCGTGTTCGAAGCAAGGGTCCATGGCGTGGTGGTCCAGGCCAGGAAATATAGATTGTCCTCTCCTATGACCTTGAACTGGCATGTGACGGTAGTGTCTGTCACGTCCTTGTAGCATCCAGGCTGGTTGAGTTCGTGGGAACTGAGTCCTGTACCGTCAGACGGGCTGTAAGGCTGGATGGAGTAACCTTTGTAAAGGAGGCCCTTGTCGTAGATATCCTTGAGAAGGTACCAGAGGGTTTCTATGTAACGGTTGTCGTAGGTGATGTACGGGTCATCCATATCCACCCAGTAGCCTACCCTTTCGGTCATGTTGACCCACTCTGAGGTATATTTCATTACCTCGCTGCGGCAGGTCTTGTTGTACTCCTCCACGCTGATCTTGGTACCGATGTCCTCCTTGTGGATTCCAAGCTTCTTTTCAACGCCTATTTCTACTGGAAGACCGTGGGTGTCCCATCCCGCGCGGCGGTCTACCTTGTAGCCCGTCTGGGTCTTGTAACGGCATACCGCATCCTTTATGGAGCGGGCCATCACGTGGTGGATACCCGGCATTCCGTTGGCGGAAGGCGGACCTTCAAAGAATATGAATTCCGGCGCTCCTTCCCTCAATTCAAGAGATTTCCTGAAGGCATTGTTCTTACGCCAGCGTTCCAGAATTTCGTTCCCGGTCTCTACCAGATCCAGACCTTTGTATTCTTTGAATGTCATATTTTTTTGTATAATTTTGCAGTCGGCAAATTTAAGCAATTCCGTTGTCTTTTACAAAACTATGAGCACTTTGGACATCATTATTCTGGTATGCCTCATTCCCGCTGTGTATCAAGGCCTTACCAAAGGTTTCGTCGCCCAGCTGGTATCCCTGGTTTCCATATTCCTCGGCTCCTGGATGGCGTTCCATTCTTCCAATGCTGCCTGTGTGGCCCTGGCCCAGTATCTGCCCGACGCCAAGCCGGTGGTAATGCACATTGTGACTTTCCTGATTTTCTTCATCCTGTATGTCCTAGTCTTCAACCTGATAGGAAAACTCATAGAGAAAGTGCTTAAAATTGTTATGCTCGGCTGGCTCAACCGCCTCCTGGGCCTGGTGTTCGGCATTTTCAGCGGAGTTCTTGTGGTATCACTGCTGCTGGTGCTTTTCACCTCTCTCAATAACACGTTCGAGTTCGTCAGCGAGGAGGTTCTTTCGGGGTCAGAGCTTTACCAGTTCATGTATAATTTCGGGGCCGCCCTGTTCCCTTATCTCAAGGCTCTCATTTTCAGCGAATAGGATGGACAGGATAATCCTTATCGAGACTTCAGCCGCGGTATGTTCCACCGCCATCGTCCAGGACGGACGCATTGTGTGCTCGCGCCTTTGCGAAGACGCCAGGCGGCAGGCTTCACTCACCGCGCCGATGATAAAGGAAATGCTGGACGAATGCGGAATCAGCGCACGCGACTGCAACGCGGTATGCGTGAGCAAGGGGCCTGGATCCTACACCGGCTTGCGCGTAGGAGTTTCATCGGCCAAGGGGCTCTGCTTCGGCGCAGGCCTGCCGCTGCTTGCAGTGGGCACACTCGACTTGCTGGCCGCGCAGGCCGTGGACGAAGGCGTCGTCCCGCAGGGATGCAAGTATATCGTCCCTCTCATCGACGCCCGCAGGATGGAAGTCTACACCGCAGTTTTCAGCCCTGACGGAAAGCGCTTGGACGATGTGCGCAGCCTGATTGTGGAACCGGGGTGCTTCGACGCGCAGCTGTCGCAGGGGCCGGTGCTGTTCATCGGCGACGCCGTAAACAAGTGCAGGGAGGTCCTGGACTGTCCCAACGCCTTCTTCCACCAGTGCAATCCCCTGGCGGGTTCAATGCTGCGTCCCGCCCTGGAAGCATACAAAGAAAAAAGGTTCGAAGACATCGCGTACGTCGAACCCTTCTATCTCAAGCAGTTCATCACTACCGTAAGCAAGAAGAAGCTATTTTAGAGCTTTCTTAAGGTAGTTTCTCAATTCTGCCTCAGTATTTGCCTCAACCGTGGATACGTTGCCGTCCTCTATGACATAAAGGACAGGAACGCTGGTTACGTTGTAGAGCGGAAGAACCGGCGAAGCCACTCCCAGACCGTCATTCACGTTTATCCATTTCAGTTCCTGGTTCCTTACCACGCTGGCCCAGAGAGCCTTGTCGGCATCTACGCATACGGCATAGATCTCCAGTCCCTTGTCGTGGAAGTCTTGGTATATAGGCTTCATCAGATCTATGTTGAACAATGTCTGCCCTGATACCTGGGAAGTCCAGAAATACAGGAACACCACCTTGGCGTCAACGGAGCTGAGGCGTACCTTCTTGCCACTGACGTCAGGAAGCTCGATATCGGGGAATCCAATCTCGGAAGCACTGTCCAACCTGCCTGACAGGTCCATCAGCTTGAGCCTGTTGTCAGCCTCACGGCTGAGAGCCTTGGCATATTTGGAATTGGGATATACGCTCAGGAGTGAATCAGCAGCGCTGCGGAAGCGGATTGCATCCGTGGTCTGGCTGAAAATGGGAGCGTCTCCCTCCATTGTCTGGAACATTACAGGCACCACGGTAAGAGAATGCGGATTCTGGGTTATGTACCTGAGGCACTGGCGGTAGTAATTGACGTATGCCTTTACGACGTCGGCAGTTTCCGTCATTGACGAAACAGATGACAGGAAGTCATTGTAGTCTTTTTCTACCTGCTGCAGCTTGAGGCTCTCTTCAGAGCCTTCCAGGGTGTAGTTGCCCTTGAGGTCAGACTTTACTGTAACGGCATCCCCTGCCTGAAGGAGGAGGGATGCGATCTTGGTGTCTCCGTGGTACAGATATACGAACTCCGGCTGGTCCTTCTCCAACTTCACCTTGCAGGAATAGTTGCCTGCGGCGTCGGTCTTGAGGGTATCCAGAACCACATAATTGTTCAGGTCCAGAAGTTTTACCACCACCTTGTCCTGGGGAGCTCCTTCAAGGGTTCCCTTTATTGTAGCCTTGGGGGTGCAGGCGGCCGCGGCAAGCACGGCGAGGAGTATCCAGGTAAGTCTAAAGCTTTTCATATTCGCTCAATATGGAATCTGCAGTCTGTTTGAATTCTTCCGGGGTCATCGCAAGCTTGGCCTTGTGGAAATCCAGGTCAGCCTCGGTCTGGAGAGGGACCAGGTGGATGTGGGTATGTGGAACTTCCATCCCGAGCACGGCCACGCCGATGCGCTTGCAGGGTATGGCGGCCTTGAGGGCGACGGCAACCTTGCGTGCAAAAAAGGTAAGGCCCTGGTAGGTCTCTTCATCCAGGTCGAATATATAATCAGCCTCCGTGTTCTTGGGTATTACAAGCGTATGGCCCTTTACTAGAGGGTTGATGTCAAGGAAGGCGTAGAAATTGTCGTCCTCGGCCACTTTGTAGGAAGGAATCTCTCCCTTTGCGATTCTGGTGAATATTGTTGCCATTACAAAGAAATCTCCAAAACTTTAAACTGAATGATACCTGAAGGGGTTTTGGCGTCTACCACATCCCCTACCTTATGGCCCATCAAGGCTTTTCCGATAGGTGTGGTGGCGGCCAGCTTTCCCTTGGAGAAATCAGCCTCGGTCTCTCCTACGATGGTGAATTCCATAACCCTCTTGAGGGCCAGGTTCTCCACCTTCACTTTGTTCATTATCTGGATTACGTCGGTGCCTATCTGCGATTCGTCTATGATCTTGGCATTGGCTACGAGGTTCTTGAGCCGGGCGATCTTCACCTCCAGCAGGCCCTGGGCCTCGCGGGCGGCGTCATATTCTGCGTTCTCGGACAAGTCACCCTTCTCCCTGGCCTCTGCTATCTGAGCAGAGATGACGGGACGCTGTGCAAGGGCATCTTCCAGCTCTTTCTTCAATTTGTCAAGACCATCCTGGGTCATGTAGTGAAATTCTGCCATAAGTTCGTTTTTTCAATCAAAAAGGAGTTCTGCCTGTCCGGCAGAACCCTGTACTGTATGCAAATATACTAATTATTTTTTATTAATCAATTCCTTATCCCTTGCAAGCTGTCCTGCAAGCTCTTCCAGCGAGGAGAACCTGACCTCGTCCCTGATTTTCCTGACGAATGACACCTTTATGTCAAGGCCGTAGATGTCCTGGTCGAAGTCGAAGATGTTGGTCTCTATGGTAGGGATGTTGTTCTGGCTCACAGTGGGGCGGAAACCAATGTTGCACATTCCGCGGAACTTGCCGCCCACTGTCTCCACTTCTACCTCGTACACTCCGTTTGAAGGCACCATCTTGAGGGGGTCGTACATTTTCATGTTTGCAGTGGGGAATCCGATGGTCCTGCCAAGGCGGTTCCCGGCGACCACCACTCCCCTGAGGCTGTACAGATATCCCAGCATGCGGTTTGCCCCAGCCATATCCCCGGAGGACAAGGCTTGGCGGATACGGGTGGAACTGGCATCCACGGGGCATCTCCCGGCCATTACCGGCTCCAGGCCGGCAGCCAGCGTGGCGTCACGCAGCCTTTCGGCGGATGGCCTGTCACAGCCCAGCCTCTGGTCGTAGCCTATCAGCACCGCCTTGCCGCCGAACCGCTCCCTAACATAGGTGCGCAGGTACTCCTCCGCCGTAAGGCGGCTGAACTCCCTTGTAAAGTCCAGCACCTCCACTTGGTCCACGCCAAGGGCAAGGAGCGCCTGCTTCTTCTCTTCCAGGGAAGACAGCAGGTGCAGCCCCCTGGCGTTGTCCTGCAGCACTGTGCGGGGATGGGGCCAGAAAGTGACGACAAGGCTCCTGCAACCCCGCCTTGCGGCTTCGTCCACGAGCCTTTCTATTACAAAACGGTGCCCGAGATGGACACCGTCGAAGAATCCGGTGGTTACAACCATTTGACTAACGGAAGGTCCTGTTTGTGCGGCAGCAGGGCATTCTTTGGATAAACCCTCGTGGCCACCTGGTACATACCCGTCCTCTCGGGGAAGATGGAGGCGCTGTACTTGGCAATGCCCTCATTGAATTCATCCAGCTGGAACTCGCAGATCTCGCGGATATGGAGTTTGCCCTTTGCGTCGTATGTAGTGAACAGCATCTCCACACCTATGTCCTCCGGCTTTATCTGGCCAAGGTCCAGGACAACCTCGGATGTGAGGTTGCGGCCAGGCTCAAGGCTGTATGATGCCGCCGGCTGGGTATAGGAAACAACTTTTATGTTGTCCCAGTTTTCCCTCATCTGCTGTTTCCAGGCAGCAAGCCTGCGGGCCAGCGCATAATCGTCGGCCTGGATCATCGAAGAACGTGCAAATTGAGGATCGTAATACTGGTTCACGTAGTCAGTGAGCATCCTGTTTGTGGTGAAGTTGCTGGCCACGTGGGCTATGGTGTTCTTTATGTAGCCCACCCACTCCTTGGAAAGGCCGTTGCCTCTTGATTTGTAATAGGCGGGTACAATATCGTTCTCAATGATGTTGTAGATAGTGGCTGAATCCAGTTCGTTCTGGTAGAACTGGTCGTCATAGGTCCGTTCCTGAGGCAGGGCCCAGCCGGCGCCGGGACGGTAGCCTTCAACCCACCATCCGTCCAGGACGGAGAAATGCATGACTCCGTTCATCGCGGCCTTCTCTCCGGAAGTACCGGAAGCCTCCTGCGGGCGCGTAGGGTTGTTGAGCCATACGTCCACGCCCTGCACGAGCCTCTTGGCAAGGTTGATGTCATAACCAGGGACGAATATGATCTTGCCCAGGAACCTGTCCTGCTTGGAGATTTCCACTATCTGGCGGATGAGGTCCTGACCTGCCCTGTCGGCAGGATGGGCCTTTCCGGCGAAGAGGAACTGTACCGGACGATCAGGGTTGTTGACTATTGCGTCCAGACGGTCAAGGTCGCTGAAAAGGAGCGTAGCCCTCTTGTATGTGGCGAACCTCCTGGCGAATCCTATGGTGAGGACGTCGTCGCGCAGGTTCCTCTTTATGGTTATGGCCTGCCTTGGAGAATAATGGCTGCTGGCGATAGGATCAGATATCCTGTCTACGACGGCTTTCACAAGGTCTTTCTTAAGCTGCTTGCGCACACTCCAGATTTCCTCGTCACTTACGTCGTAGATACCCTCGAAACACTTCTTGTCGTAGTGGTGGGTCTTGAAGGCGGAGCCGAACACTCTTTCGTGAATCTGCTGCCACTCCTTGGCCGCCCAGGTGGGATAGTGTACTCCGTTGGTGACATAGCTTATGTAAAGCTCCTCGGGAAGATATCCCGGATACATGTTGGAGAAGATGTCCTGGCTGACCTTGCCGTGAAGCATTGAAACGCCGTTCACGTTCTGGGAGATGTTGGCGGCCAGAATGCTCATTGAGAACTTCTCGTACTTGTTGTCCGGATCCAGTTTGCCAAGGCTCATAAGAGTACGCCAGTCAATATGCATTGTCTCGGGATATCCGCCGATATAGCGGCCGAGCATATCTTCGTCAAATGAATCGTGTCCTGCGGGAACAGGAGTATGGGTAGTGAAGAGCGAAGATGCGCGCACCACCTCCAGTGCCTCGCTGAACGTCAGATTGTCGTTCTGGATATATTCACGGAGCCTCTCAAGCCCAATGAAAGCGGCGTGGCCTTCATTACAATGATAAATCTGGGGCTTTATGCCGAGTGCGCGCAATGCGCGTACACCGCCGATTCCCAGGACTACCTCCTGCTTGAGGCGGTTCTCCCAGTCACCTCCGTAGAGCTGATGGGTAACCTGGCGGTCCTCAGGGTTGTTGGCCTCATAGTCTGTATCAAGCAGGTAAAGGTCCGTACGACCTACTGAAACCTTCCAAATCCTGGCGTGAACCTGCCTTCCGGGGAAATTGAAAGAAACTGTAAGCCAGTTTCCGGAAGCGTCCAGCACAGGTTCTCCCGGGATCTTCAGGAAATCCTGAGGCTCATATTTGGAAATCTGGTCTCCCTGGGCTGAAAGAACCTGGGTGAAGTAACCATAACGGTACAGCAGACCTACGGCCACCATGTTCACGTTCATGTCGCTGCTCTCCTTGAGGTAGTCTCCAGCTAGGATTCCCAAACCTCCGGAATAGATCTTCAGGGAAGCGTCAAGGCCATATTCCATGCAGAAATAGCCTATGGACGGATCTTTCCTTTCTTCCTTCTTGGCCATATAGTTGTCAAAGTCGGTCATTACGGCTTTGAGCTCGCTCAGGAAGGCGGAGTCCTTTGCAAGGGCTTCGAAACGCTTGATGCTGACGGTATCGAGCACGGCCCTTGGGTTGTGTCCCGACTTATGCCATATATCGGGATCTATCTTTCTGTATAATGTCTTGGCGGAATCGTTCCAGCACCACCAAAGATTCTTGCTTAATCTCTCAAGTCCTGACAGTTCCTTAGGAAGATGACGGGTAACCATCACGCTCTTCCAGGAAGGAGGGTTATTCTGAATGCTCATATGTTAATTGTTACACTACTATTGTTTTTCTGCCAATGCGTCATTTACCCTGATTATGAAATCGCTGAGCACGTTCATATAGTTGATGAACGCCTCGTAAGGGGTGTCGTATGGATTGAACCTCCGGTGGATCTCTCCGTCGGAGAAGAATTTGGTACACATATAATACAGGTGGTCGCTTTCCTGAAGATGTCCGAAATCTGCCCAAAGCGTTCCGTCATTCAGGATGGAAAGCTTCTCGGTAAGTCCGTACAGCTTGTTGAAGGCGTCCTGTTGGAGCTCGTTTCCGAGCCAGGCCGACAGGTCTCTCTCCTCGTCCGCCCAGGAAATGGGCTGAGGCACAGAGAGTGTGGAAGCCGGCTTGAGTTTCTTGCCAGCCTCGGCTGGCGTCACGAACTTAAGGTCGCTGCGCTTGAGGATTTCAGCAGGAAGATACCTCATGAAGTCAAGGATTCCGGTATCAGCACTCTGATGCTCGCCGAATGTCTCGTAATCCATAAAGAGGTTTACGATGTCGCCTTCTGCCTGGGAAAGCCAGTCGGCATACTTCTCAACTGTAAGCGGCCACTCACTCCAGTCCTTGTTGGAGAAGCGGAATGCGATGTCGTCGCTGAGAGGATAATTGCGGAGGAGGAGTTTCAGCTTGGGCTGTATGTCATTGCTGTACATATAGTTGGAGCTCTTCCATCCCATTATGTGGCGGGCGCCTTCGGTAAGCATCAGGTTGAAGCCCAGGTCGTACACCATTGAGCCGATTTCGTCGGAATAGATAAGCTCTGTGTTCCTGAATGTCACGGGCTCTACGCCGAAAAGCTTCTTTATGAGGTCCTTATGCTTTGAGACCTGAAGCTTGAACTCCGCAGGAGAACGCAAAGAAGCCAGGGAATGGTAGTAGGTCTCGCTGAGGAACTCTACGCATCCGGTGGCGGCAAGGTCACGGAAGCTGTCGATGACTTCCGGGGCGAACCTTTCGAACTGTTCCAGAGCCGAACCAGAAATGGAGAAGGCCACCTTGAACTTCCCCTTGCACTCCTTGATGGACTGCAGGAGGATTTCGTTCATCGGAAGGTAGCAGTTCTGGACAATGCGCCTCAGAATGGTCCTGTTGATGAACTGGTCATAATAATGTGAGTCCTTTCCGATATCGAAGAACCTGTACAGACGGAGTCTGGTAGGCTGGTGTACCTGAAAATACAAACAAACACTCTTTTTCATAATTCGGCTTATTTTACTACAGATTCGTAAACTTGTTTCATTTTGGCGGCCGCGTTGTTCCACTTGAGCGCGTTGACCTCTTCATAGCCCTGCTTTGCGGCGAATTCTGAGAGGGCGGGATACTGGAGAAGTGCGTAGATGTCGTCCGCCATTGCATCTACGTCCCAGAAATCTACCTTGAAGGCATACTTGAGCACCTCGGCGGCGCCGGACTGATGCGAGATGATGGACGGCACGTTGGAACGCATCGCCTCCAGGGGTGAGATGCCAAAAGGCTCTGAGACAGAAGGCATTATATATACGTCCGACAGAGCGAACATCTTCTGGACGTCAGTGCCGTGCAGGAATCCGGTAAAGTGGAAGCGGTCCGATATGCCCATCCTGGCCACCTGGCGGATAGCGCGGTTCATCATATCGCCGCTGCCGGCCATAACGAAGCGTACGTTCTTGGTACGCTTGAGGACCTTTGCCGCAGCCTCGATGAAATATTCCGGGCCTTTCTGGAAAGTGATGCGTCCGAGGAAGGTAACGACCTTGTCCTTGACTCCCCTTTCCACCATCAGGTTCTCCCTGCCGGAGAAATCGACAGCGTTGTGTACGGTAACCACCTTTGCGGGGTCTATGCCATACTTGTTTATCACTATGTTGCGGGTGAGGTCGCTTACGGTGATAACCTTGTCGGCGGCCATCATTCCCCTTTTCTCGATATCCAGCACGCGGGTGTCCATATGCTTCTCGTCGCCTCTGTCATAAGAAGTGGCGTGCACGTGAACTACAAGCGGCTTTCCTGTAAGTTCCTTGGCGGCGATTCCAGCCAGGTAGGTAAGCCAGTCGTGAGCGTGGATGACGTCGAACCTGTCGACGTTCTGCATGGCTATTGTGCCTCCCACCATCGCGTAGCGGGCAACCTCTTCCATAAGGTTGGAACCGTACTTGCCGGAGAACTTATATTTCTGTCCATACTGGATGCGGAAATCCTTCACCTGACGCCTGCGTTCATCTTCCATCACGCTGGAGAATTCTTCCGGTCCCACGTAAGGGATCATATCGGAGTCTATGTGGATGAACTTAACCTTGTCCAGGAACTCATCCACGGTATTGCTCTGCACGTCTACAGATACGTCGCTTGCGTTAATGATGGTAGTGGCGCTCTGGTCTTCGTCTCCGGAGGCGGACGGCATCACGAACAGGGTCTCCACTCCGTTGGCGGCTAGGCCCTTCACTATGCCCTCGCAGGCGGTTCCAAGACCGCCGGCAATATGAGGAGGAAACTCCCAACCGAACATTAATACTCTCATACGGAACCTCCTTATTTATACTTTTCCATCATATAATCAACTGCCAGCAGGGCAGCAGTACTGAGCGCGGACGAAATTGCGCCGTGCGGCTCGTGAGGCGGATCTCCGTCGTAAAGCTCGGCGAAGGCGCCCACTCCGTGCTTGCCAAGGTCGTCAAAGAAACCTTCGGACAGCCACTGGGCCTTCTTCCAGAACGAAGCTTCCTTTATGTGGAAGCACAGTGAAGCATAAGCCTCCAGGAGGAAAGGACGGGTGCACCCCTGGTGGAAAGCGAGGTCTCTCTCTATCTGCGAGCCTTCATATACGCCCCTGTACTTGACGTCGCGGGGCGAAAGGGTGCGGATTCCGCGAGATGTAACCAACTCGTTGTCGATGACCTTGAGCACAGCCTGCTTGAATGAATCTTCAACTGGGCTGTACTTGAGGGATATGGCGAGCATCTGGTTGGGACGGATGTCCATATTCTGGCCGTAGTTGTCTACGTAGTCTGCCAGGCACTTCATCCGGGGATTCCAGAACTTGGCGTGGAAGTTGGCTTTCACGAGATCCCTTATAGGAGTCCACTTCTTGACGAAGAAGTCGTCCTTGCCGTACTTCATCTCCATTTCCAGGGCCATGCAGATTGCATTGTACCAAAGAGCGTTGGTCTCTACCTGATATCCAGCCCTTTCGGTAACGGGACGGCCGTGAACGTAGGCGTTCATCCAGGAAAGGGCCACACCGTCAAGCTGCGCCCAAAGCAGTCCGTCCGGCTGCATGGTCACTTCCTGGCGTATGCCCGGGAGATAACTTTCAAGTATCCTGCGCACCACGTCTCCGTATTTGGCCCAGACTTTCTTTTCGTCGGCCCCGAAGGAGATGTATTTCTGAAGGCTGACCGCAAGGGTGAGAGGAGCCTCCACCTGGGTTGTCCTGTGGAACAGGCGGTCGCTCTCGGCGGCTATCAGGTTGTCAAGGATTTCCTCGAACTCGGCAGGGTCGTGCTTTCCGTACAGGGTAAGACCTGGAAGGGCTATGAGGGTTTCCCTCAGGAGTCCCGTGTACTTCCAGGAATAACCGGCGTTGATCCTCTTGCGACCGTTGTGATTGGTTATGAGAAGATCGGCGCAGCGGAGAAGCTGCTCCCTTCCGGTAGTGACTGCAGGGGTTTTCTTGAATATGTTGGTGAACTGTCTCTTGAAGGCAGTAGGGTCCTCTTCGTTGAGGGAAGCGGAGAACACTATGGAATCTCCGGGTTTCATCTCCGTCTGGAAATATCCTGGAACCAGCAGGTCCTCAACGCAGTCGTAACCGCGACGGTACTCGTCGGAATAGGTCACGTTGGAATACCACAGCGGATGATGGGTATAGTCGAAATTGGCGGCGGTGCTGTTGAGCTGCAGGTTCAGGCGCGGGAAGCCCTCGTACATACAATAGCTGGCCCCGTTGGGGATAGGCTTGTATGAGGTGTCTGCCTGAGGGTTCTGATGTGTAAGTTCGTGAATGTTCCTGAAGGCCAGGAAAGGCTTGAGCTGGAGGGTGGCTTTGGAAGGAGATTCCAGAAGTTCCATCTTGATGAGCAGCTGGTCCTTGTCGGGAACAATTATCAGGCTCTTGCGGAAAACAATCTCACCGACCTTGTATGTGAGCTGCGGAACCCTGTCCGCATCGAAGTCGACAACATACTTGTGTCCTCTGGGATCATATATGTCTCCGTAGCAGTGGATGCCCAGATTGAACTGTTTCCCGTTGACTATAAGGCTCTCGTCCAGGCCTGACAGCATCAGGAACCTGTCACCTCCGAAGCGGTCCAGCGTCACGGCAAGCAAACCGTGATAACGCCTTGTATTGCACGCTACTATGGAGGTGTTGCAATAATCGCCCCGCTTATTGGCCGAAAGAATTTCACGCTTGAGTGAATACGAAAGATTCACCAATTCGTTTTTATTAAATTTCAAGATAGGCATAAGCGCATCAATTAATTTTGTCAAGCACGAAAACACAACGGCTGGGAAGATATAGGAACAGCCGGTCTCCAACAGTCAAATGTGTTTCGCCTTCTTTTACTCTGTCAAAGCCGTCATACTTGAGTTCGTCGGAACTCAGCGCAATGCGGTATTCTCCCGCAGGGGCTCCGAAGGCATAATCGGAGTATGACTGGTCTTTGTTGAAATTCACGGCAAAGATACTATTCTTCCGCCTGAAAATCAATATTTTCTTCTCTTCATCAATCATCAGGGGCTCCGGACGGGACTCCAGGACACGACTCTTCTTGAGATAATGGATCATTGCCGCGTCGAAGGCCGACAGACGTCCGTAGCGCAACAGCGGATTGTCTTCCAGGGACCACTGCCTGCGGGCATATTTATATGACCATCCGTTACCTTCGCGGGGGAAGTCTATCCACTCCGGGTGGCCGAACTCGTTACCCATGAAATTGAGGTAACCGTTACCGGCCGTGGCCGCGGTAACAAGGCGGATTATCTTATGCAGGGCTATGCCGCGGTCCACCAGCATATTTTGGGAGCCGATATTCATCGCATAGTACATCTGGGCGTCTATGAGCCTGAATATTATTGTCTTGTCCCCAACCAGGGCCTGGTCGTGACATTCTGCGTAGCTCACCGTCTTCTCGTCTTCGCGCTTGTTGGTAAGCTCCCACCAGATCTCTCCCATGCTCCACTGCTCGTCCCTAAGCTCCTTTATCCATTTTATCCAGTGGTCGGCTATTCCCATCGCCATCCTGAAGTCGAAGCCCACTCCGCCGCATTCGAAAGGCGCGGCGAGCCCGGCCATACCGCTGACGTCCTCGGCTATGGTAATTGCTCCGGGATAAATCTCCTTTATCAGCTGGTTGGCTAGAGCCAGATAGATGACAGCATTCTCATCCACACCTTCGTCGAAATACAGGCGGTAGTCTCCGAAGTTTTTTCCAAGGCCATGGTCCCAGTACAGCATACTGGTGACTCCGTCAAAGCGGAAGCCGTCCAGATTGTACTCCTGGAGCCAGTACTTGCAGTTGGAGAGCAGGAACAGACGGGTTTCGTCCTTTCCGTAGTCGAAGCAGCGGCTGCCCCAGGCGGGATGATGCCCTTGGGGACCGGGATAGAAATACAGGTCTTCACGGCCGTCGAACTCGCTGAGGCCCTCCGCAACGTTCTCCACGCTGTGGGAGTGGACTATGTCCATTATCACGGCTATGCCGCGGGCGTGGGCGTCGTCTACCAGCGCCTTGAATTCTTCAGGAGTGCCGAAACGGGAGCTCAGGGCGAAGAAGTTGGATACCTGATACCCGAAGGAGCCATAATAAGGATGCTCCTGCAGGGCCATTATCTGGATGGTATCGTAGCCCAGCTTCTGGACGCGGGGCAGGACCTCGCGGCGGAAGTCGTCGAAAGAGGCCACTTTCTCCTGCTCGGAACTCATTCCTATGTGGCATTCGTAAATGAACGGAGTCTTGCGGCTTGCAGGGCGTTTGTGCTTCCAGCGATACTCTTTGGCAGGGGCCCACACCTGTGCGCTGAACACCTTGGTGTCGGGGTCCTGGACCACTCTGGTGGCGTATGCCGGAATCCTTTCGCCGGCGCCGCCGGGCCACTCTATGAACAGCTTGTACAAGGACCCGTGATGGAGGAAGAAATCAGGAAGAGTTATTTCCCAGTTTCCGTTACCCGCAGGCTTGAGCGCGCAGGCTTCAGTACGCTTCCAGTTGTTGAATTCCCCTATCAGATATATCCTGTTGGCGTTAGGAGCCCACTCGCGGAACACCCAGGAACCGTCCTGCATCCTGTGCAGGCCGTAGTACAGATGGTTGTTCACGGCAGAGTCCAGCGTGCCTCCGTGGCACAGATGCTCCTTTGTGGCAATGATATCCTGGTGGCGCTTGTCTATGGCATCTTTCCAAGGTTCCAGCCAGGGGTCGGTCTCATATATCTTTTTCTTTGGCATATCGTCAATCCTGCAAGTCGTCAACTTTCTCCCTCACCGTACGAAGATAATTCCGGCAGGCCTCGGTCAGTTCCTTTGACCTGGCCAGGCACTTGTCTATCTGGTCTATGCTGGTGGACGGGTCCTCAACCTTCAAGGCTATCTGCTCCAGTTCTTCTATGGCTTTGTTGTAGTCGAACATAATTGTCAATTATCTGTTATGGCCGCGGAAACCTTTCCGTCGGCGAAAAAAATGCTGACCTTGTCGCCACTGCCCAGGCCGGCGGCGCTTTTGAGCACCACTCCGTCCTTGTCGGTGACAAGAGTATATCCCCTGGCAAGCACATTGCGGGGGTCTGCAGCCGCAATCCTCGCGCGCAGCAGCTCAACCTTAGACTCCATGGCGGATATCTTGGCATTGAAGGCCAGGCGCAGGCGGCTCAGGAAAGAGCTGATGCGCTCGTCCTCAGCTATGTAGCAGTCCAGGAACTCATCCGCCAGGGCGGTGGGAGTCTTGACGTACGAATACGCCACCATGTCAGCCACGTGATGGTCCCTGTCGTGCCCTATCGCCGTAAAAACGGGAAGAGGGCAGTTGGCTATGTTAAAGCACAGGCCATAGTCATCAAAGCAGCTCAGGTCGAAGTTGGAACCTCCTCCGCGAAGAATGAGCACGGCATCGTACTTCCTTGACGACGCCTGCACCTCTTCCAACGCATCGGAGATTGATTCCGGCGCCTGAACACCCTGCATCACGGCCTCGAACAAATCCACGCAGAAAGCGAAGCCGTATTCGTTCTGCAGCAGATGACGGCGGAAGTCGCCGTAGCCGGCGGCGTCCGGCGCCGAGATGACGGCCAGATAGTATGGAAGCGGCGACAGGGTAAGGGACTCCTGCTTGCGCAGCAGCCCTTCTTTCTCCAGTTTGGCTATGGTCTCCCTGCGGATACGCTCCTGCTCTCCCAGGGTGACATCCGCATCTATATCGTCAATAGTCAGCGAGAGACCGTACAAAGCGCTGTAGGTAACCAGAGCACGCACAAGCACCGACATCCCGGCACTTATGGGGCTTCCTGTCGCCTCCTGGAAATAACGGCTGAGCAGCGTGTAACGGCTGCGCCATATTACGGCCTTGGCCTTGGCTGTCACACCGGTGTCCCCGCTCTGGCACAGGTCCATATAGCAGTGCCCATTGGCCTTCACCTGGATGGAACTTACCTCCGCCTTGATCCAGAGCTTATCCGGGAAAAGGTCTTCGAGGCCTTCCCTGATGCTTTCCTGCAAGGTCAGGAGATCTGTGTAAGTTCCTTCTTTCATCTATTCTTCTACGAGTTTGTCTATGTACAGCACCCCGTCCAAGTGGTCGGTCTCGTGCTGGAATATGACGGCAGTGAATCCCTGGACCGTCTCGACTGTATCCCTGAGAGTGAACGGCGAGGTGTAACTGATGTCGATGTCCTGATATCGCATAACCTGGCCCCTGCGGTTTGGAATGGAAAGGCATCCTTCCCCGCCTGCGGCCTTCTCACCGCGGGTTCTGATGACGCGGATGTTGGGATATACCTCGAAAGGCTCGCCTTCCTTGTCGAAACGCTGAACTGCCACGATCCTGCGGAGAAGCCCTACTTGGGGAGCCGCTATGCCCACGCCGTCCTGCTCTGGAGAAGTGACCGTTGCGAGCAGCTTCT
Organism: Bacteroidales bacterium; assembly: GCA_017437825.1. Lineage (GTDB taxonomy): Bacteria > Bacteroidota > Bacteroidia > Bacteroidales > UBA932 > Cryptobacteroides. Next base: position 11,137 of record JAFRXC010000055.1, on the reverse strand, counting down.
GCTCCAGGGTCTTGTACTCCGGAGTTGCAATGGCATCCGGCGCAATGTCGGTGCTGGGGGTACGAAGAATCAGGGAATCTTTCCTGTTTTCAATGGTAAGGACCCTCATTATCGGGTCCGGATCCACTATCAGGGCTTTCTCGGCAAAAGTCCAACCCTTATTCGAACCCTCGCTGCAGGATACCGCCGCAAGGATGAGAAAGAACAAAGCAATCCGCTTCATAGTTTATTTCTGTCTGATATAAATCTGGATGGGGCAGCCGCAGAAATCGAAGTTCTGACGGAGCTGGTTCTCCAGGAAACGTTTGTAAGGATCTTTCACATACTGTGGAAGATTGCAGAAAAAAGCGAAGGACGGGAACCTGGTGGGAAGCTGGGTCATATACTTTATCTTGACGTACTTGCCCTTCCAGGCAGGAGGTGGAGTCTCTTCTATTATGGGAAGCATGGTGTCGTTGAGACGGGCCGTAGGGATTTTCCTGGAATAGTTGTCATAGACTGTCTGGACTGCCTCAAGGACGTCCATTATCCTCTGTTTCCTTGTAACCGAAGTGAAAATGATGGGCAGGTCGTCAAACGGGGATAACCTCTGCCTGAGGGCCTTCTCGTAATCCCTCAGAGTGTTGCTCTCCTTTTCGAACAAATCCCATTTGTTAACCACAAGCACGCAGGCCTTCCTGTTTTTCTGGATGAGGTTGAATATGTTCATATCCTGCGCTTCCATACCGCTGTTGGCGTCTATCATCAGGACGCACACGTCCGCCTGCTCGATGACTCGTATAGAGCGCATAACGGAATAGAACTCCAGGTCTTCGTGAACCTTTGACTTGCGCCTCATTCCGGCGGTGTCCACCAGCATGAATTCGTGCCCGAACTTGTTGTAGTAAGTGGAGATGGAGTCGCGCGTGGTGCCCGCAACAGGGGTGACGATGTTTCTCTCCTCGCCCAGGAGGGCGTTGGTGAGGGACGATTTGCCCACATTCGGCTTGCCCACTATGGCAATGTGCGGGAGGTCCGGACGGTCACCGGCTTCGGGCTCAGCGTCTTCAGGAAGGACTCTCAGGACCTCGTCCAGGAGGTCTCCCGTGCCGCTGCCGTTTGCGGCGGATATGGTCCATATCTCTCCGAGGCCGAGGGCATAGAACTGGTAGGCGTCATACATTTTCTCTCCCGTGTCCACCTTGTTTACGCAAAGGATCACGGGCTTCTTTGAACGGCGTACCACGTCTGCTATCGCAGCGTCATAGTCCGTAATTCCAGTAGCAGCCTCGACCATGAAGATCACTGCGTCGGACTCATCTATGGCAATTTCTACCTGGCGGCGGATGGCGCTCTCGAACACGTCGTCCGAATTATTGGTATAGCCTCCCGTATCCACTACGGAAAACTCTCTTCCGCACCATTCGCAGCGGCCGTAGTGACGGTCCCGCGTTACACCTGCGGTATCGTCTACTATCGCCTTGCGTCCTCCCACGAGGCGGTTGAAGAGAGTGGACTTGCCCACGTTGGGGCGTCCTACTATAGCTACTAGACTCATTTCTGATTAAAATATAAACTCTGTGCTGACCGGCTCGTAGAAATAAACCTTGCGAAGGATGCTCGCAAACACTTCTGCCATCGAGATCACGGTCACTTTGCTGGTATCGGTTCCTTCCGGGGCGTGAAGAGGTATGGTGTCGGTAATCATAACCTCTGCCAGGAGGGAATTGTTGATGTTTTCATAAGCTTTTCCGGACAGGATTCCGTGGGTGGCACAGGCCCTGACGCTGGCCGCGCCCTTGGATATGAGCACCTCGGCAGCCTTGCAAAGGGTTCCTGCCGTATCTATCATGTCGTCTACTATCACTATGTCCCTTCCCTCTACTTCTCCTATTGCGGTAATGGAAGAAACAACGTTGGCCTTCTCGCGGGTCTTGTGGCAGATAACCACCGGGCAGGTCAGTTCCTTGGCGTAAGCGTTGGCTCTCTTGGCGCTGCCCATATCAGGCGCGGCTATCGAGAGGTTGGGAAGATTAAGGGACCTGATGTAGGGGATGAACACCTTGCTGGCATATACGTGGTCCACGGGAATGTCGAAGAAACCCTGGATCTGGGCTGCGTGCAGGTCGCAGGTCATAACCCTGTCGACACCTGCGGCTGTAAGGATATTAGCCACGAGCTTTGCTCCGATGGACACCCTGGGACGGTCCTTGCGGTCCTGCCTCGCCCATCCGAAATAGGGGATGACCGCAATGACCTTGTCGGCTGAGGCCCTCTTGGCCGCATCAATGGTAAACAGAAGCTCCATCAGGTTCTCTGCCGGAGGGAACGTCGACTGGAGAATGAAGACCGTGGCGCCCCTGACGCTCTCAGTGAACTGAGGCTGGAATTCTCCGTCGCTGAAAGGTGTGACTTCGAGCTGGCCGAGGCGGAGTCTCTCTTCCCCGGGGACAAGGTGTGTGTTCCACGCTTCCACAACTTTTTCTGCGAAGCCTTTGGAAGCCCTGCAGGCGAACAATTCTATTCTGTGTTCCTTTATCATAACGATGCCAGTATTGTATCTATATAGCTTAAAATCTCTTCTTTTCCGGCCGCGGTGCGCGACGAGGTGGTGAACATCGGCGGCAACTGCTCCCAACTCGAGGAGAGGATTTCGCAGTCCTTGTCGATGACGGCCTTGAGGGCGTTTGGGCCCATCTTGTCGCACTTCGTAAAGACGATGCCGAACGGGATGCGGTTCTGCCCCAGATTGGATATGAAATCGAGGTCCCTGGCCGTTATCTCATACCTGGAGTCAACCAGCACGAACAGCATTACCATTTCCTGTGAGTTAAGAATGTAGTCAGAGATGACTGCCGTCAGCTCTTCCCTCCCCTTGTTGGACATTTTTGCATATCCGTAACCCGGAAGGTCCACCAGATACCACTTGTCGTTCACCAGGAAATGGTTCACGACCTTGGTCTTTCCGGGGGTGGCGGATGTAAGGGCCAGCTTGCTTTTTCCGCAGAGCATGTTGATCAGGGAAGACTTTCCGACGTTGGACCTGCCGATGAAAGCGAACTCAGGCAGTTTCCGCCCGGGTTTACGGCTAACCCTCGTGCTGCTTCCGGCATAGATGGCCTGCGATATCTTCATAGAGCCCAATACAAATCCGACCTACAAAGATACTAAAAAAAGAATGATTATTTAGGATAAATAATCGTAAAACAAGCCCCTCCCAGAACGAATGAACGGGAATACGAAATGCGGGCTCCGCATTTCTCCAGAATTCTTCTTGAAATGGCCAGTCCGAGGCCCGTTCCGGACGATTTTGTGGTGAAATTGGGGGTGAACAGCTTCTCCACGTTCTCGCTTGCCACGCCCGGGCCGCTGTCCTCGAAAACAATGTCGTAGAAACCGTCTCCGGAAGACGAGTTCCTGAGGGATATCTGAACCGTTCCACCGCCCTGCTCCTCCACTGCCTGCACGGCGTTGCTGATCAGGTTGACGAACACGCGGGTCAGCTGGGGTTTCGGTCCCATAACCACCGCGTCCTTGTATCCCATATAGCTCATAGTGATGTTCTCCTTGTTGTCGAACATCGCAATCTCTTCCTGGAGCACCAGGTCAAGGTCTATGGACGTGGGTTCCTCGGTATAGAGCTTGGCGAAGGTGGAGAATTCGTTTGCAGTCTCGGACAGGATGTCTATGTGGTCGAGCACCACCTTGGCCACCTCGTCGAATTTCTCCTGCCAGGAAGGGTCTCCCTTCTGCTTCAGGCGGATCAGCCTCTGCAGCTGGAGCTTCATAGGCGTGAGCGGATTCTTGATTTCGTGCGCCACCTGACGCGCCATTCCGCTCCAGGCCTTGTCGCGCTCGGCCTGAGCCAGCTTTCGCGTACTGTCGGACAGGTCGCTAACCATCTTGTTGTACGACTGCACAAGGGATGTGATCTCGTCGTCCCTGTCGTATTCCAGGTACTCCAGGCTGTCCACGTCAGAAGCGCCCATCTTGCTGCTGAGTTCGGACAGAGGCTTGAACAGCCTGTCCACAATGTTGTCGATCAGGATCCTGGCTATGAGCAGGAGGATGAGGAAAGCGGTGATTACCGCAATGGAGTGGATCACGGCCTCAGTGTCGAAGTCGTAATTCTCCGGGATATAAGGGCTGGACGCGATTGCCAGCATCTGTCCGGCGTCGTTATACACAGGGGCGTACATTGCGTAGTACCTGTGGCCGTTGAGCATATCCTTGTCAATGAAATAGCGGCTTCCCTCGTAATAGATCTGCCTGTAGGCCTCCTCGTCAATCCTGCTTCCAAACAGCTGGTTGTCCAGAATTTCCTGGGTGGTGGACTTGAAAGCCACTCCTCCGGAGGTATAGAGCATTATGTCAGACCCGGTCATGTCGCTGATCACTTCAAGCGCGGACGAGAAGTCCTGGGACGCCAGGTCCGAGAAGTCCCGGGCATTGCGGCACCTGCTCTCCAAAAGGTTCTGGATGTTGCTGATCTTCTCCACCATCATATTGTGCCTGTTGGCGTCGTTCCTCCTGATCACGAAGATGACGCTGACAAGGGTTATGGTTACCATTGTGATGAAAAGGGATGCAACGAGCACGGAAGCCACCCTGGTCTTGTAATAAGTCTGCTGGAAGACGGGCTTGCGCTTGCGTGAGAGGGCAAGGACGGACAGTGCTGCATAAGCCGCCAGGGCCACGAATATGAAATCCAGCAGATAGCTCATCGTGGGTATCTTGGGACGGGAAATGATAATCACTTCGTCGTCGGATATCTTGTTCAGGAAGTGGGAATAGGTGTTCCTCACCAGATATGACCTCTGGGCGGAGTATGCCTGGTCCGCAAGTTCGTCCGAAAGGGTTCTCATATAAGGATACGCACCCCTGTAGGAAGTCATCGAGCGGCCCTGATACTTGGCGTAGGAATAGCGCGCAGGTATGGTGACGCTTCCGGGAAGGGTATAGCCCATCAGGGAAGAAAAGCCTCTGTCAGCCTTGTTTGCCTTGGGCTCCACCTCCAGTAACATAGTGGACGAACCGTAAACGTCGTTATTGTACGGGAACAGCGCCGCATACCTGGACTGACCGCTGGATGTGGTGTTGTACAGGAAGCGCGAGTTGTCGAAGATGGGCTGGCCGTCACGGATTCTGGAATAGATGTAATCCAGGGCCTGCTGGCTGTTGTTTCCCGGATTGAGTATGAATACGGACACGTCATAGTCCTGGGAAAGGCGTGTCATGTAGAACTCCATTATCCTGTTCAGGATCACTGAATTGGTATTGTCCAGGACTGCGAGGGAACCAATGAGCACGTCGGAGGCTATCTCGTTTTCAATCGTCCTCAGTTCCAGCTCCAGCGATATGTCCCTGTCAATGGAAAGCCTGTTGGCCCACAGCCCCACCCTGTCCTGTTCCTTGCGGAAACCGAAAACTGCGGCAACAATCACGAGGAAGGCGGATATGAGCAGCGAATACAATACCAGGTTGGTCCGTGACATGGCCTCCAGATGGATTCCGGCCCAGCGCTTAAGGGCGGGACGGAGCAGCTGCACAAGCAGCGGAACCATCATCAGCAGCAATATGAACGAAGCGTATACCAACAGCGTATACCAGCTTAGGCCGTCCAGCTTGTACAACTCAAGGTTAATGCTGGAATTCAGGATAATGCTTCTGAGGGCATAGAAGGAGTATACCAGTATGCCCACTATAAGCAGGATCGCGACTATGGAGAAGAAGTTGAACTGCAGATTAGTCCTGCATTCCTGGAACTTGCGGTACAGCAGTCCCCTGATCATATAGGCGCTGCTTACAAGCAGCACCACGTACAGGTTTATGATTATTACCGAAGCCAGCGAGTACAGCAACGGGCCGTCAGCGTACAAGGTCGGGGAGAACATTATGTCCTCGTTCTGCAGCTTGAAGCCGAACAGGAACAGTCCCAGGGTAACCAGTATGAAGAGGATCTGGACAATGTAAAACCGCTGGAGGGACCTTTCACCGGAGAGGTACAGGAACGCAGCTATTATAAACAGCAGCAGCGCCACCCACATCATATAGGAATTTGACAGGGTGTATGTGCTGAACGAGTCGAAGATGATCTTGAACTGAGGCACCTCGCCAACGTACACCGCCGAGCCTCCGCTGTTTGAAAGGGGCTCGATGGAGAACTGCGACCCCAGGTTGAGGCGCTTGTTGACGCCCCTGCCCTGCAGCGAAAGGTTCTCGTTCATTATCTCCAGGCCGGCAATGACCTTGCAGTCCCCTTCTTCCTTGGAATACAACAGGTACCAGGCAGGGCCAAGGTTCATATACTGCACAACGGGGGTGACGGAAAGCAGCGGCGAGGACAGGGACGTCCTCTGGCTGCTGAACTGCTCGAAGACCACCTTGTTGGAGATATCGTCGTTCCTTACTGTGAAGCGGTTGGCCCAGGACTGGAGGGAGTCGTTCACGTATCGGTAAACCACCATATCCTCAGGCAGCCCTTCCAGCTCCATCCACTGCGTAGGATCTCCCTGCAGGGCCTGCTGGGCATAAGAGTCCAGGAGGGCCATCCTGCCTGCAAGCACATTCTGCACCTTCTGGGCAGCGCGCTCCGAGTCGGCCGGATATGGCGACAGGTTGAGCGCCAGCAGCACGCACACCACGCTGGCAAGCAGGAACACCCCGCTTGCTATGTCCTTCCAGTTGTGTTTGTCAAACAATGCCATTATTGATGGTGGTACGGTTCTCCCCTGATTATGGTGAAGGCGCGGTACAGCTGTTCTGCAAAAATCGTTCTAACTATCTGGTGCGAAAACGTCATCTCAGAAAGGGATATCAAGGCATCGGCGCGCTCGTAGACTTGCGTCCCGAAGCCGTAGGCCCCTCCCACGACGAACACAAGGTCCCGTCCTCCGCGGCTCATCCTGTCTTCCAGCCAGGATGCGAATGCCAGCGAAGTGCGCCGCTGGCCGCGCTCGTCCAGCAGCACCAGTTCGTCCTGCTGGCGGATGTGCCTGAGTATGAGTTCCGCCTCCTTTTTCTTTATCTGCTCCACGCTCAGGGCGGACACGTTCTTCAGTTCCGGTATTTCCGTAACGGAGAACGGGACATAGCGGGAAATGCGGCCCGAATACATCTCAAGCCCTTCCTTGACCCACTTTATGTCCGTCTTTCCTACGGTAAGGAGCGTGATTTTCATATATTATGACTATCTTTACAAATATAACCAGATGGCTCGGTATTTGCAATCATTTTTAATCATTATGAGCTTCTTGAGGAAAATAGCGGTGATGGCGGCAATCCTGTTTTCGGGGTTGTCCGCATTTGCTCAAAGTGACGGGTACGACGTGTTCATCCCCATCACAAAATACATTTCCCAGGGCAACACGGACAATCTTTCAGCCTGGTTCGCAGACAACCTGGAAGTATCCATCCTGGCCGGCTCCAACGACTGCAGCCGCAACCAGGCAAAACAGATCCTCAAGTCGTTCTTCAATTCCCACACTCCACGGTCCTTCGTCATAAACCACACCGCCAGCCGCGGAAACATGAAATACGCGCTGGGCAACCTTAACGCGGGAGGGGAAATATACCAGGTCACCATTTTCGTAAGCTATCACGGTGACACCTACAAGATCCAACAATTGAAAATAGACCGAATACAATAAAAAGAGAGACCGGCTGGATGCCGGTCTCTTCAGTTTATTCCAAACCAGGAGTTATACTCTCTGGCCGTATGAACGGTCTGTGGTGTTGACTGTGATCACGTCTCCCTGGTTGATGAACAGAGGGACCATGATCTTTGCTCCGGTCTCAAGGGTGACCTCCTTGAGAGCGTTGGTAGAAGCGGTGTTGCCCTTGACAGCGGGCTCTGAATATGTTACCTCCAGAGTTACGTAGGTAGGGAGTTCGCAGGTGAGGCACCTATCCTCGTCTACCCAGAACATCATCTCTACGTGCTGTCCTTCCTTCATCAGGTCAGAATTCTCCACCACGTCCTTGGGAAGGGTGATCTGCTCGTAGGTTTCTTCGTGCATGAAGTTGAAGCCGTCTTCCTCGGCATAGAGGAACTGATAGGGACGCCTCTCGACGTTGATCAAGTCAATCTTCATACCTGCGCTGAAGGTGTTCTCCAGGATGCGGCCGTTCTCCAGGTTGCGGAGCTTAGTCTTTACGAAAGCGGGGCCCTTGCCCGGTTTTACGTGCTGGAAATACACTACCATGCAGGGCTTGTCGTTATACTTGATGTAAAGACCGTTCTTGAAATCTGCAGTTGTTGCCATAAATATTTGTGTTTTATTATGATTAGCTTATCTGTGCAAAAATAAGAAATCCAATTTACAATGCAAAATTTCGGATGTGGCAGGCCACCTGCTCCAAAAGCCACTTGGGGGTGGATGTGGCACCGCTCACCCCTACCTTGTCGTCTGGACGGAACCAGGAGGGGTCGATGTCCGAAGGACTCAGGGCCACGAAAGTCCTGGGGTTGCATTTCTTGCAGAACGCAGACAACACCTTTCCGTTGGAACTCTCCTTGCCGCTTACGAACACTATGACGTCGTGCCCCCGGGCGAAAGTCTCAAGCCTGCTGTGCCGGGAAGCCACCTGCCTGCAGATGGTATGGTGAACCGACACGTTGCCGCATTCGGCGGAAAGGATTCCACATATGCGGCCGTACTCGTCCGGATCCTTTGTCGTCTGCGAAAAAACCTCCAGCGGTCCTTCCTTGCGGATGCGTCCGTCTTTCAGGCAATCAAGGAGCATCTGCTCGCTCTCGATGACGATGGCGTCTGCGGAGGTGTTACCCAGAAGGCCCAGCACCTCGGCGTGGCCTATCTTGCCGAATATGACAATCTGACCCCTTGCAGGAGATATCCGCGCGGAGGCCTTCCTGATGTCTTTCTGAAGCTTGAGTACCACGGGACAAGTACAGTCGATCACGTCCAGGGAACGGTCTTCTGCGACCCTGTACGTAGCGGGAGGCTCGCCGTGGGCGCGTATGAGCAAGGTGCTGCCTTGGGGCAGGGCGGGATCGTCCGCCCCGGCCACCTGACGCAACCCCAGGGCGCTCAGGCGCGAGAGCTCCTGTTCGTTGTGAACTATCGCTCCAAGCGAATAGAGCGTCTTTTCAGGATTGTCGCCAAGAAACCTCTCCGCCGTGCCTATTGCGCGGATGACTCCGCCGCAAAAGCCGGCGTCGGGATCGATTTCAACTCTGAGGGCCATTACTCCAGGATGCCGAGTTTACCCTGGATCACTCCCCTGACCCATTCCAGCTCTTCCTTGATGGTCATGTCGGAATTGTCCATCACATAGGCGTCGGCGGCACGAGACAGAGGGGAAGCCTCGCGGTGCGAGTCTATGTAGTCCCTCTCCTTGAGGTTGGCAAGGACCTCCTCGAACGAGGGATTCTCTCCTTTTGCCACAAGCTCGTCAAAGCGGCGCTGCGCGCGGACCTGATCGGAGGCGGTCATGAATATCTTGAGCTCCGCATTGGGGAAGACGGTGGTGCCTATGTCCCTGCCGTCCATCACCACGCGCCCCGCCTTTGCCATCTCGTGCAATTTTGAATCGACAAAATTGCGCACGTACGGCACGGCGGAAATGGGGCTGACCTGGGAGGACACGCCCATGGTGCGGATAAGTTTCTCTATGCAGCGGTCTCCAATATAGGTCCCGTCCAGACCGAAGTACAGGTCCAGGCCTTCCAGGGCCTCTTTCAACTTGGGAGAGATGACGCTGTCCTCGTCTATGAGCCCGTTCTCCTGGGCGAACAGGGTGACTCCCCTGTACATTGCTCCTGAATCCAGATACAGGAATTCAAACTCCTTGGCAATGAGTTTTGCCAGCGTGCTCTTGCCTGTCGAAGAAAAACCGTCGACGGCAATGATAATATCGGGTACTCGCATATTCTTTACTTGGCGCTCTTAACGTATTTGTCAGCCATATCCTTCACCTTCTTGGACCTGGTCTCGTTGTCCGGGTGTGAGGAGAACATCTTCTCAAGGTAGGAAGACTGACGGGATGAAGACAGTTTCTGGAGTTTCTGGAGGGAGTTGTACATTGCGTACGGGTCCTTCTTGTAAGCGACGCAGAATTCGAAACCGAACTTGTCTGCGGCCAATTCCTGCTTCTGTGAATACTGGGAGTTGAAATAAGCCTGACCTATGTCTCCAAGCACGGACTGTGAAAGGACGCCTACAGCGCCGGCAGCATTCACGACGCCGCGTGCGGCCGCTGCAAGATAGGCGCTTTTCATTGCCCTCTTGGTATCCTGGTTGACCACGTGGCCAATCTCGTGACCTATGATTGCGAACAGCTCGTTGTCGTCCATTACGTCCATCAGGCCGCTGTAAACACGTATGGAGCCGTCACCGCTGGCGAAGGCGTTGATGTCGTTCTTTATGTAAACCTTGGGATCCAGGACCAGTCCCTTTACGGTAACTCCGGAGAGGACTCTCTTGAGCCTGGCCGCGTAACTGCCGTTATCTATCCTGTTCTGCGCATCTTCCTGTGCTATGGACTGAGCGCAGAGCGATACTATCTGTGCGTCTGTGATTGACATCGCCGTCATTGCGGCACCTGCTGCCTGGCCCAACTGGGCTGAATCCCAGTTGATTCCGCCAAGAATGCTGCAGCTGGTAAGGGACAGCATGGCTGCCAGAAGGAATACTATCTTTTTCATAATACACAAAGTTAGTCTTTTCTGGGAATATTTTATCATTATTCAAAAAAATCACAAATATCTGTATGAATTTTCATGTTTTTGAATTATGGCATACCGTTTGCTATAAGCAAGGTGAACTCTAAAACTTACGATCATGAAAAGGTTTACTTACATATTTGGTTTAGCACTTGCGGTTCTCGCAGTTTCTTCTTGCTCCGTCGAGTATAGGACTGTAGCACGTACTCCGGATGTAATTGTAGAACCTACAGTCATCATAACTAACAGGACCACTTACAGGCCCAGCCTGCTTTACAGGATCTTCCACCGTCGTCCGGCCCCTGCGCCGTACTACTCTCACAGGCCCACGCCTCCGCCGCCTCCGGCTCCGGCACCTAAGCCCAAGCCCAAGCACAACGCGAAGCCGACTCCGGCTCCCAAGCCTCACAACAACCCTGCACCTGCTCCCAAGCATAACGCCAATCCGGCCCCTGCGCCTTCTCACAATGCAGC
>JAFRXC010000054.1 GCA_017437825.1 Bacteroidales bacterium | reverse complement strand
CTCCGCCGCCTTCGAGGGGGTTATAGCCCCAGTTCCTGCTTCATCTTGCGGAGGAGGTCGAAGGCCTGCATGGGGGTCATATTGTTGAGGTCCGCGTCCTTGAGGTAGTCGCGTATCGCAGACAGCGTGGGATCGTCCAGCTGGAAGAAAGAAAGTTGCACGGCGCCGTTCTCTACGGTGCCGGCTTTTGTTTTTTCTGCCGAGCGCAGAACCTGCGGCACCTCGCCCTTTTCCAGGGCGTCCAGGGTGCGCTGGGCGCTCTCTACGATTTCAGCGGGCATTCCCGCCATCCTGGCCACGTGGATTCCGAAGCTGTGGGCCACACCGCCCTCGCGCAGCTTGCGCAGGAAGATTATGTCCTTGCCCGATTCCTTGACGGCAATGTGGTAGTTCTTCACGCGCCTGTACTGGTTTTCAAGGTCGTTGAGCTCGTGATAGTGCGTGGCGAAGAGGCATTTGGCCCCGTTACCCCGCTCGTGGAGGAACTCCACAAGGGCGCGGGCTATGGACATTCCGTCGTAGGTGGAAGTTCCGCGGCCTATCTCGTCCAGCAGAACCAGGGAGCGCTGGGAGAGATTGTGCATTATCATTGAAGTCTCCAGCATTTCCACCATAAAGGTGGATTCTCCGCGCGAAATGTTGTCCGATGCGCCGACGCGAGTGAAAATCTTGTCGAAATAGCCCATTTCAGCGCTTTTTGCGGGCACGAAGGACCCAACCTGGGCCATCAGTACTATGAGGGCTGTCTGACGCAATAAAGCCGATTTTCCGGCCATATTGGGGCCTGTCAGGATTATTATCTGGAGGGTCTTGCTGTCAAGGCTTATGTCATTGGGGACATACTCCTCTCCTGCGGGCATCAAAGTCTCTATCACCGGGTGCCTTCCCTGCTTTATGTCCAGCTTCAGGCTTTTGTCCATCACGGGACGGCAGTAGTCCTGTTCGGCCGCCAGTTCTGCGAATCCGGCCAGCACGTCCAGTTTGGAAAGGATGCGGCAGTTTGCTTGGATCTTGGGGATGTGTTTCTGGATGAGGGCAATGAGGTTAGCGTATATGCTGGCCTCCAGGGCGTTTATCTTCTCTTCCGCCCCGAATATCTTGGCCTCGTATTCCTTCAGTTCCTCGGTTATGTATCGCTCTGTACTCACCAGGGTCTGCTTGCGCACCCACTCCGGCGGGACCTTGTCCTTGAAGGTGTTGCGCACCTCAAGGTAGTAGCCGAACACGTTGTTGTAGTCTATCTTCAGCGAAGGGATGCCGGTGCGCTGGCTCTCACGCTGCTGCATCTGCTGAAGGTATTCGCGGCTGTTGGTGAAGATGTTGCGCAGTTCGTCCAACTCCGGGTTGACCCCTGCGGCAATGACTTCGCCCTTGCCTATGGCAACAGCAGGGTTCTCCTTCATCACGCGGCGGATTTCTTCCAGGAGCGCAGCGGCGGGGTCCAGCCCTGCCACCAGCTTGTCCAGGGCGGCGCAACCCTTGTCGCGGCAAAGCTCCGCGATGGGCGCGCCCTGCGCCAGGCTGCGGGCCAGCTGCACCGTCTCGCGCGGGCCTATCCTTCCGGCCGCGGCGCGCGACAGGATTCTCTCCAGGTCTCCCACGTTGTTCATCAGCGCCTGCAGCCGCGCCAGTTCCCCAGGCCTCTGCAGGAAGTATTCTATTATGTCGTAACGGCTTTCAAGTTCCTTGAGGTCCAGCAGCGGCATCGCAAGCCAGGTGCGCAGCAGGCGCGATCCCATAGGGGAGCAGCAGCGGTCCATCACGTCCACCAGGGCCGTGCCCTCGCCTCCTGCGGCGTGGAACACCTCCAGGTTGCGCAGGGTGAACTTGTCCATCCAGACGAATGAATTCCGGTCTATGCGGGAGATGGAGCAGATGTTGCGCAGCCCGCTGTGGTGCGTCTGCTCCAGGTATACGAGCAGCGCGCCGGCGCTGCAGACGCCCAGCGGGGCGTTGTTCACGCCGAAGCCCTTGAGGCTCCTGACGCCCAACTGCTTGCAGAGCTTTTCCTCCGACGCCTCGTACACGAAAGCCCATTCGTCAAGCGAGGTGGTGTAGAAGTCTCCGAACCTCTCCTTGACGCCTTTCTCATAGCCGTGCTGGACTATAAGCTCCTTGGGATTGAGGCTTGCCAGCAGGGTGGCGGCGTATTCCAGGCTCCCCTGAGCCACCTGGAACGATCCGGTGGACACGTCCAGGAAGGCTATTCCGCACTCGTTGCCCTCGAAAGTGAGACCCGCCAGGAAGTTGTTCTGCTTCTGCTCCAGCAGGCCGTCGTCGAAGGCTATTCCCGGGGTGATGATCTCCGTCACTCCCCTCTTGACCAGTTTCTTGGCCTTGGACGGGTCTTCCAGCTGGTCGCAGACGGCAGCCTTGTAGCCGGCGCGCACCAGTTTGGGGAGATATACGTTGAGGGCGTGGTGGGGGAAACCGGCCATTGGAGTGTCGCTGTCGCCATTGCTCCTTTTGGTGAGGACAATGCCCAGGACCTTGCTGATTGTGATGGCGTCGTCGCTGTAGCATTCATAAAAATCCCCGACTCTGTACAGAAGTATAGTGTCAGGATACTGGGCCTTTATGCCAAAGTATTGTTTAAGAAGTGGAGTGTCCTCTGCCCGCTTTCCCATATAACGCAAATTTAACTAAATTTGCACAAGTATGGACGTAAGGGCTAAAAAATCATTGGGGCAGCATTTCCTCACAGACCAGGGCGCGGCAAGGGGCATCGTGGATGCGCTGAGCGCGGACTCCCCCGTGCGCGACGTGCTGGAAATAGGCCCCGGAACAGGGGTTCTGACCCGCTACCTCATAGAGAGGCCGGACATAGACCTCAAGATGGTGGAGATTGACTCCGAATCCGTGGAATACCTGCTCACGCACCTTCCCGGAATGCAGGGAAAACTTCTTCAGGCAGACTTCCTCCGCGTGTCGCCGGAGAGCATATTCGACGGGGATTTCAGGATAATAGGTAATTTCCCGTACAACATATCCTCCCAGATATTCTTCAAGATCCTGGATTACAAGGACAGGATTCCCGAGGTGGTGTGCATGGTCCAGAAGGAAGTTGCCGACCGCATTGCAATCGGCCCTGGTACAAAGGTTTACGGCATACTTTCGGTGCTTCTTCAAGCCTGGTACGACATACGGTACATTATGACAGTGGGACCCGGAGCCTTCCTGCCGCCGCCCAAGGTCCAGTCCGCCGTGATACGCCTTACGCGCAATTCCCGCACCGATCTCGGCTGTGACGAACGCCTCTTCCGACAGGTGGTCAAGACCGCCTTCAACCAGCGCCGCAAGACCCTCCGAAACGCGCTCAAGCCCCTCATTGCTGAAGGGCTTGATACTAGCGATCCCATATTCGACCTCCGTGCGGAGCGTCTGGGGGTGGAAGACTTCGTGCGCCTTACCAATATTCTGGACGTCAAGGCATAAGCCTGACGATGCTGTCTGCGAGTTGCTTGAAGGCCTGTCCGTCGGGAGAATCCTTCAGGGCGGCGGGCAGTCCGTCATCCCCGCTTTCACGGATACCCTGAACCAGCGGAATCTGTCCAAGCAGCTCCAGCCCGAGTTCGCTGGCCATCTTGACGCCTCCGTCCTTTCCGAAGATGAAGTACTTGTTCTGAGGCAGCTCCTCGGGGGTGAACCACGCCATGTTCTCCACCAGTCCCAGCACGTTCTTCTCTATGCCTGAAGTGCGGAACATATTGACTCCCTTCAGCACGTCGGCCAGGGCCACCTGCTGGGGCGTAGTCACTATTATAACGCCGTCCATCCTTATGTCCCTTGCCAGGCTTATGTGGATGTCTCCGGTTCCCGGAGGCATATCTATTATCAGATAATCAAGCTGGTCCCACTTTACTTGCAGGATCATCTGCTTGAGGGCTCCGCACGCCATCGGGCCCCTCCAGATGAGGGCCTGCTCCGGCTGGGCGAAGTATCCTATGGACATCCACTTTACGCCGAATTTCTCAATAGGCAGGAACCACTGTTTGCCGTCGATTTCGTCCACAAGAGGGACTTCACCCGCGGTGCCGGTCATCACCGGCACGGATGGGCCGTAGACGTCGGCGTCTGCAAGGCCCACCTTGTAACCCTTGCCCGCCAGGGCTGCGGCAAGGTTTACTGCGACGGTGGATTTGCCCACTCCTCCCTTTCCGGAGGCGACGCCAATGATATGTTTCACTCCGGCCAGGCCTTCATCAGTAAGTTCCTCCTGCTTCTTGCGTGGGGCTTCTTCTTTAACAACGCTCTTGACCGAGGCCTTGATTCCGCCGGGGAAGTTCCTCTGGATGGCCGCGCGCACGGCTCCTGCCAGATAATCTGCCAGAGGGTCCTTGCGTCCCGGGTACTCCAGGGTTACCTCCACGGTGTCGCCTTTTATGTCTATATTACCCACCAGGCCGAGCTCTGTGATGCTCCTGTCGCCCTTTCCAGGGTGGGTGACCTGCTGCAATGCAGCCAATACTTCTTTTATTGTCATAGTTTATCTTACAAGGTTCATTTCATTAAGCAGATAGCCTGCTCCGCCGAATTTGTCCAGCATCAGAAGCACGTAGCGGATGTCCACGTTAATGCATCTCTGAAGGTTGGGTTCGAAAATGACGTCGCCGCTCATAGCCTCCCAGTTACCGTCGAAAGCCAGGCCGATGAGTTCTCCGTTTGCATTCAGCACGGGACTTCCGGAATTACCTCCGGTGATGTCGTTGTTCGTGAGGAAGCAGGTGACCAGTTCGCCGTCCTCGTTGGCATACTGGCCGTAATCCTTGTTCTGGTATATCTCCTTGAGCTTTTCAGGCACGCGGAATTCGTAGTTGTCAGGGTCTTCCTTCTCCATGACGCCCTTGAGGGTGGTGTAGTGCTTGTACAGTACTCCGTCCTTGGGAGAATAGGATTTAACGGTTCCGTAAGAGAGGCGGCAGGTGCTGTTGGCGTCGGGATAGATGGGCTTTCCCGCCATCCATTCCAGCTGTCCTGCAGTGTAGGCCTTCGTGGCTTCGGCCAGCTTGTCCTCTTCGGCATATATGATGTCGCTCTTGGCAAGGGCTACGTCCCTGATAGCGGCGTAAAGCCTGCGTGCGGGGTCGTTGCGGAGGTCCACGCCGTTTACGACGGCCTGCTGCAGCCTCTCTTCAGAGGCGAAGGCGCTGTTGGCGAAAAGGTCGTCCAGATAAGCCTCGGTGAGGTCTATGTCAATCTTGTCCCCGGGCTTTACGTTGTCAAGATAGAATTTCACCAGGGCGGAAGCCTCCTTGCGGTCCAGGTCAACATTGTAGTTCTTGAAGTCCGGATGCTCGGAGATGGAGTTGGTCACCAGCTCTATCCTGTAGATGGATTCAGTGAGCAGGGTGTAGGCCAGTTTGGCCTCCTGGGCGTTGCGGGTGCATTGGTCGATGACAGCTATGGCGTCACCGTATTTCTTCCTGCGGCTTCTCTTGGCGTTCACCCATTCCATGAACTCGGCTTCTTTCTGAAGTTCGCGCTCTATAACTCCCAGGTTGGCGAAGGCTTCCCTCTCGCCCTGCCATTTCTTCCATCCGTTTGAGGAACTGGCGTATTTGCTGGCATACTGGAGGTTGATCACGGGGTCTGCCATACGGGCTTCCCACATTATGTCTTGACGTACCGTGCGGGCGTCTATGCGCACGTCGTTGGTCTTGAGCATATCTTGGAGTTGGGTTGCAGTCATGAACCTCTGGGTCGATCCGGGATATCCCATTATCATTGCGAAGTCTCCGTCCTTCACTCCCTTGAGTGAAATCTTGAGAGACTGCTTGGGGGTGAGAGGCTTGTTTGCCGCTGAATAGTCGGCAGGTTCGTTGTCGTGGCCGGCATATACCCTGAACATAGAGAAGTCGCAGGTATGCCTGGGCCACATCCAGTTGTCGGTGTCTCCCCCGAACTTGCCGGAAGATGCCGGAGGAGCTCCCACGAAGCGCACGTCACGGTATATCTTGTAGATTATCAGATAGTAGGCGTTGTCGTTGTAGAAGCTGGATATCACTGCGGTGCAGTTGGGGTTTGCTGCCTTGGCCTGGTCTACGAGGGCCTGGATTCCGGCTTCCTGCTCCTCGGGGCTCTTCTTCTCCAGCTTGCTCACCTGGGGAGTGACGTCCGTCATGCTCTGCATGAAGCGTACGGTAAGCCCAGGAACGGGGATTTCCTGGTTGCGGTTCATTGCCCAGTATCCGTCTTCAAGGTAATTGTGCTCCGGAGAGGACAGACCCTGGATGCTGGAGTATCCGCAATGGTGGTTGGTTACCAGGAGACCTTCGTTGGAGATGATCTCGGCAGTGCAGCCGCCTCCGAACTGGACTATGGCGTCCTTTATGGAAGGACTGTCGGGGCTGTAAATCTGCTCAGGAGTGAGCAGGCATCCCAAATCTTGCAGGGCCTGTGCGTTCATCTGCCTGAGAAGGGGGAGCATCCACATACCTTCATCAGCGAAGGCGGTGGTGCAAACGAGCAGCAAGGACGCTGCAACTGATATGAACTTTTTCATTTTAAAATAGAGTTAATTCTAATTCTTTAGGGTGGAAACTCTTGCGGTGATGGGGAAGTGTATCCGTACTCCCTGATGGCCTTTATGTGCTCCGCCGTGGGGTAGCCCATATTTCTGTCCCACCCGTATTGGGGATACTTCAGCGCAAGGTCGCGCATATAGTCGTCACGGTATGTCTTGGCAAGGATGGATGCTGCAGCTATGCTGGCGTATGTGGCGTCGCCGTGGACCACCGTCTGATACTGGAAGCCGTCGAAAGGCTTGAAGCGGTTGCCGTCTATCAGCAGGAACTCCGGCCTGGGGTCCAGTTTCAGGACGGCTCTCTGCATTCCTACTATGGATGCGTTCAGTATGTTTATGGAATCTATCTCCTGGACGCTCACTTCCTCCACCGCCCAGGATACTGCTTTCTCCTGGATCACTGTCCTGAGTTCTTCTCTCACGGCGGCGGTAAGTTTCTTTGAATCGTCAAGCAGAGGATGGCGGAAGCCGGGCGGAAGAATTACCGCGGCGGCAAACACAGGTCCTGCGAGGGGGCCTCTGCCAGCCTCGTCGCAGCCTGCTTCTATCATTTCAGGGTTCTTGCAGCTTAATAAGTCGGCTTTGCGGGACATCTTCCGCAAAGATAAACATTATTTTTGCAGCAAAGCTATTATGGAATCCTTAGACCTGAGGGATTCCTGAAGAGAATCGACAAGTTTTTTCAGAAGTGCGATGGTGTCGTCCTTTTCTTTCAGGCGGGACTCGTAGTCCTGCTGCATGGAGCGGAACCTTTCGTTGAATTCTGTCTTAGCTTCTCCTAGTTTTATATCGGCATTTTCTACAGGTTCGTATCCAAGAACGAGTTTTTCGATAGTCGTGTCGGTAAGTTCTGCGATTTTTTGAAGCTTTTCATTGAAGATTCTGGTGTCACCGTTCTCTATGCCTATGTAGGCATTCCTTGAGATGCCTATTTTGTCGGCTATTTCTTTCTGGGAAAGCTTGCTTTCTTTCCGGTAGGCTTTAATACGTTGTTTTACAGTTTTTTCATCCATAGCTAAAGTTCTTGACACAAAGATAAGTCATCCAAAAACCAATTGAAGCCAAGAATTACTTTGCATTGTCAAGAAAAGAAATACAGTACAAAAAGAATTAACCTTATTCTGTACCACGAATTACTTTGCGATGCTCTTCTAAAAATCCCTAAAAACTATACATATTTGCCAAAAAGTAAAGCTTATGATTACATTATTGACCGCTTATGCCGTTTTCTGGGAAATGTTGGACAGGGAACGGATTTATATGGACAAAAATCTGGATTTCCAGACAGTATGCGATTACATCGGAATTGACCGGAGCAGGCTCGACAGATTGATATATGAAGAAACGGGTCTGCACGGACAAGAAGTCCTGACTCATTTCAGAGGCATTGGTTTTTCAATGAATTATGATTAAATTTGCAGAATCTTCCGCTTTGGAAATCAATTAGATTAATCATAATCAAAAATACAGTACTGAAATGAAAGAATATTCTACCAAAGACATCCGCAACGTGGTTTTGCTGGGAAGCACCAAGTCAGGCAAGACCACGTTTGCGGAGGCTATGCTTTACGAGGGTAAAGTAATTGACAGAAGAGGAACAGTCGAGGACAAGAACACCCTGTCCGACTATGAAGAGCTTGAGAAGATCAACCAGAGGTCCATCTATGGAACCCCTCTGTACGCCCAGCTTGACGGCAAGAAGCTCAACTTTATCGACGCTCCGGGATCAGACGACTTCATCGGCGGCGCTTACGCAGGCTTCAAGGTATGCGAGAGCGGTGTCCTGGTAATCAACGCCCAGCAGGGAGTCGAGGTCGGCACCGAGGCTTTCGTACGCCGTGCAGAGGCTGCAAGCCTTCCTATGGTAATCGCAGTCAACCAGCTCGACACTGAGAAGGCAGACTGGGACAACATCCAGAATTCCATGAAGGAGGCTCTCGGATCCAAGTTCATCAACCTTCAGTTCCCTGTCAACGCTGGTCCTTCATTCGACGGCGTCATCGACGTACAGCTCATGAAGTACATCCACTTCAAGGATGACAAGGGCGGTTTCGAACTGCTTGACATCCCTGCAGAGTACCAGGACAAGGCCGAGGAGTACCGCGAGGCTCTCGTAGAGAAGGCCGCTGAGTTTGACGAGGCACTTATGGAGAAGTTCTTCGACGCTGGAGAGCTCACCGAGGACGAGATCAACCAGGGTCTCAACATCGGTATCGACAACGGAGAGGTATATCCCGTCTTCTGCATCTGCGGAAAGAAGGATATGGGAGTAAGAAGGCTTATGGAGTTCATCCTCAACGTAATGCCTGCACCTAAGGTAAAGGAGGACGGCCCCGCTTCCCTGTTCATCTACAAGAACAACGTAGAGCAGCACCTCGGAGAGGTTTCCTTCTTCAAGGTAATGAGCGGCAACATCACCGCCGGCCTCGACCTGGAAGATCCCGCTTCAGGCAACAAGGAGCGCCTTTCTGCAATCTATGCAGTGGCAGGTCTCAAGAAAGAGGCTGTCACCGTACTTCACGCCGGTGACTTCGGCTGCGCCGTGAAGCTCAAGAACGGAAAGTCCAACACCACCCTTTCAGCACTCAACTCAGGAATCCAGTACGACAAGATCGAGTATCCCGCTCCCAAGTACCGCTGCGCCATCAAGGCCAAAGTCCAGCAGGACGAGCAGAAACTGGGCGAGGCCCTCAAGAAGATCAGCGCCGAGGATCCTACCTGCATAGTAGAATATTCCAAGGAACTCCGCCAGACCATCCTCAGCGGAAACGGCGAGCAGCACATCAACATCGTAAAATGGCTCATCAACAACGAGTACAAGCTGGATGTAGAAATATTCGCACCTAAGGTTCCTTATCGTGAGAACATCACT